>JAYSLK010000567.1:0-5426 GCA_043725585.1 Actinomycetota bacterium | reverse complement strand
CCGCCGTAGCACTCCTCGTGGTTCCGTGTGCGCTCGCCGTGCGAGCCGAGGCAGCCGCAGGCATCACGTCCGACCAGGTGGCAGCGGAGATCCTCCGGCTGGAGGCCAAGGCCGATGAGACCGCGCAGCGCTGGACCGAGTCCGAACAGCGGGCCGAAGACCTCGTCATCGAGATCGCCGATGCCACGGCACGCGTGGTCGAGAGCGAGGCTGCGTTCTCGGCGATGCAGGCCCAGCTCGAACGGATCGCGATCAGTCGATTCACCGGATCTGGATCAGGTTCACAGCTGTTCTTCGTCGACGATCCCGGCGATGTCCTGCAGGCCGGGGTGCTGCGTGATGTGGCCCTGAACGTCGGTGCCACCGACCTCGACGCCGTCGACCAAGCGCGCGACTCGCTCGCCGCCGATCGTGCCAGGTTGCAGACCCTGCAAGCCGAGAACGACAACGTGCTGGCGGTCTTGGCTTCGACCCAGACCGAGCTGGACGATCAGCTGGCCGACCTGGAGGTGCTGTACGTCGAGCTCAAGGACGAAGAGGTTCGTCGGGCCTACGAAGCTCAGCTCGCGGCTCAGCGCGCAGCGCGGGATGCGGCGGAGGCCAAGGCTGCCCGTCAGGCTGCAGCCGACCAGGCCGCACAACAGCCAGCAGCGGCTCCCGCACAGCAGGCGCGTGGCAGCGGTGCACCCCCGGCTGCGCCGCCGTCCGCTGCTCCGGCGGCTCCCGCAGCGTCTCCTTCGGCAACGCCCAAGCCAGCGCCCGCCCCTCAGCCTGCGCCCAGTCCTGCGCCGGCTCCGGTCATGTCGAGCGCCGACTGGACATGTCCGGTCGCGGGTCCTCGAGCGTTCGGCGACACCTGGGGGGCGCCTCGGTCCGGTGGTCGCAAGCACCAGGGCGTCGACATGATGAGTCCCGGCGGTACCCCGTTGGTCGCGGCGGTCGCTGGATCGGTGACGATGTCCACCAACCGGCTCGGCGGCAACGCCGTGTGGCTCACCGGAGTCGACGGTGCCAAGTACTACTACGCCCACCTGTCGGCATGGGAGGGAGGGTCGCGAGGGGTGAGCGCTGGAGAGGTGATCGGGTACGTGGGGTCCACGGGGAACGCCCAGGTCAACCACTTGCACTTCGAGATCCACCCTGGCGGCGGCGCTGCCGTGAACCCGTATCCCACGGTGCGCAAGTACTGCTGACGTCGATCGTCTGGCGGCCCGTCCGTCGTCGGCCTCTGCGACCGCACCTCGGATTCACGGGATTCACACCTGAGAGCTGTGACGCATGGTCGCAGAACTCCTAGAGTGCGAAGCAATGGAGACGCAGTCCGCACCGGTCATCGACGTCGGCGCCTCGCGCTGTCCGATCGACCACACGGCCCGGGCGAAGCAGCCCGGGGGTACGACGGGCGGATGCCCGGTCATGCACGGTGGAGCCGCAAAGCGCTCGAAGGCCGACCACATCGCTCGCGCGGTCCTCAGGATTCGCGAGCGTCCGGAGGGTGTCACGAGCGCGCAGGCCTACAGTGCGTTCCAGAAGTCGATGCTCGTCTCGGCCACGCGGTGCCTGCTCACCTACATCGTGTTCCCGTTCATCCTGCCGGCCGTCGGGTTCGCCGCCGGGGTCGGACCTGTGATCGGCATCGTGATCGGCGTGCTCGCCATCGTGTGCGATGTCTTCTCGATCCGGCGCTTCCATGCTGTCGAACACCGTTGGCGCTGGCACTTCACCGGTGTCGCCCTGTGTGTGATCGGTCTCCTGGGCGTGTTGCTCGTCCAAGACGTCATCCACCTCGCGACCTGACACCCGATTCCGGCGCAGCCCGGGCGGGTTCGTCGATCATCGTCGCTGGCTCGCGGGGACCGGCGAACTACGGTCGCAGCCCATGGACATCCAGACGCTCTTTTCCATTCGGGGCAAGGGCGCGCTCGTCGCCGGCGGATCTCGCGGGCTCGGTCTCTTCCTCGCGTCGCGCTCCGGAGCGTTCACCGTTGGCGAGGTGATCACGTGCGACGGTGGCACGGTCGTCTCCTGACGACGTGAGCAGATGTCGTTTCCCGATTTCATCGCGATCTTGCTCGCCGGTGTCGGTGCCGGGACGATCAACACCGTTGTCGGCTCGGGTTCGCTGATCACCTTCCCGACCCTCGTGGCGCTCGGCTACTCACCGCTCATCGCCAACGTGTCGAACAACATCGGTTTGGTTCCCGGCTCGTTGTCGGGAGCGTACGGCTATCGACGCGAGCTCGCGGGCCAGCAGCGCCGCCTGAAGACCTTGATCCCTGCGTCGGCTGCCGGCGCGCTCGCCGGCTCGACGCTGCTTCTGCTGCTGCCGAGCGATGTGTTCGACGGTGTCGTGATCGTTCTGATCGTGGTGGCTCTCTCACTGGTGGTGCTTCAACCGACGATCGCGAAGCGCCTCGCAGCGCGCCGCGTTGCGCGAGCCGAGGCAGCCGACCGAGATGGTGATGTGAGGGTGCATCGCGACGTCACGCCGGCACTGTTCGCGGTGGTCGCCGGCGCGGGCATCTATGGCGGGTACTTCGGCGCTGCACAGGGCATCATCCTGATCGCAACGCTCGGCATCTTCATCGACGACACGTTGCAGCGGCTGAACGGGTGCAAGAACGTGCTTGCACTCACGGTGAACACGGTGGCCTCGGTCGTGTTCGTCCTCAGCACCGATGTGGACTGGGCCGTCGTCGGCGTGATCGCCCTGGGGTCGACGATCGGTGGCCAGATCGGGGCCAAGGTGGGCCGCAGATTCGACCCGCGGATCCTGCGCGGGGTGATCGTGATGGTCGGCTTGTCGGCGTTGGTCCGCCTCCTGGCCCGCTGACGACGTCTGATCGCTCAGCCACCGGACGGGTCATGCGCCGGGAGTGATGTCCCACTTCGTCTGGAGATACGACTCGACCGATTGGCGTTCGGTGGCGTCGAGGATCCTGTTGTAGATGATCACCTCGCCGACGCTCACGGCGGACGTCTCGCCACCGAAGTAGGCGCCGCCGATCACGAGGCCGGATGGATTGGAGAACGACCCGGATGCAGAGGTGATCAGTACGCCGTTGCGCCACAAGCTGCCCTGTCCATCGCCGGTGGTCACGCTGTACTGCAGCGCAGAGGTGGAAGCTGCCCTCGACGGCTGCGACAACCACCCGCTGAAGTAGGCCTGGTCTTCCAGACCCCCACCAGCCGACGAGCCAGTTGTTGTTCAGCCCGCTGAGCACGCGTGCGTTGCGCCAGATGCCTCGGCGCGAGGTGGTCCCGACGATCGTCGAGTGGAGCGCGGCGGTCGTCGTTGCCGCGGTCGACGGCGACGACAGCCACTGGTTGAAGAACGCCTGGTCCTGCCTGCCGTTCCACCACCCGAGCAGCCAGTTGTTGTTGATGCCACTCAGGACCCGTTGGTTGATTCCGCCGGTGAGGCGGGCGACGACGAAGAACGTCTGCGCAGTGGCCGATCCCAGCGATGCGGTCGTCAGCACTCCCGATCCGTTGGTCATCACCGCCGGCCGGCCGTTCAGCCCTGTCGCCGAGGACGTGGTGCCGGAACCCGACGCGGTGAAGTTCACGTTCCTTCCGCTCTTGGCCTGCCAGGAGGTGACGGCACCGCCCGACTGGATCACCGTCGGCGCATCGGAGGCGTCCAGCCACACGTCGGGCGACGGCGCCATCGCACGTGTACCGGACCTGCGGACGCACCTGGTGTCATCGTCAGTTGCCATCCCTCGCCCGTCGCGACCCGCCGCGATGCATCGACGGTCACCGAGGAGGGCAGGGTCATCGCTCCTGCGCCGGTCAGATCGTCGAGGGTGGACGGATACGACGCGTTGGTGGCGAAGTGGACGTTCGCGGCGGTCTGGGCTGCGTCACGCGACGCACTGCACGCGGCGGAGCTGCCCTGGCCGATCATCCGGCCGACACCGACCACCGCCACAGCCGAGAGGATGCCCACGAGCACGATCGCCACCAGGATCTCGACGAGCGCGAACCCATTTCGGTGCTCCGCGGTCTCGTGCCCGCGCTGAGTCGATGGGTCGACATGGAGTCAACGGTCCACGCGCTCCGCCAGCGGTCAAGGAGCTCACCGATCGCGCGTGGCGGTCGAACACGTGTACGACTATCGTTGGCCGGGTGGGTGAGGAACCGACGATTTTGCACGCCGACCTCGATGCCTTCTACGCGTCGGTCGAGCAGTTGCTCGACCCGACCTTGCGCGGGCGGCCGATCGCGGTGGGTGGAGGGGTGGTACTGGCGGCCAGCTATGAAGCCAAGCGGTTCGGCGTCCAAGGTGGCATGTCGGGGTGGAGAGCCAAGCAACTGTGTCCCCAGCTGTTGTTCGTCGGTGGCCACTTCGGCGAGTACCAGCGGCTCGCCGACCGTGTGATGAGCGTGTTGTACGACATGACCCCGTACGTCGAGCGCATCTCGATCGATGAGGCGTTCCTCGATGTGGCGGGCTCTGTCCACCTGTTCGGACCGCCCGCAGACATCGCGGGGCGCATCCGCGAGCGCGTCCGTACCGAGATCGGTCTGCCGATCTCGGTCGGCGCGGCGCGTACCAAGCATCTCGCCAAGATCGCATCACAGGTGGCCAAGCCCGACGGCCTGGTGGTCGTCGACCCCGCACGCGAACGGGAGTTCCTCGACCCCTTGCCCGTGGGGTTGGTGTGGGGCGTCGGACCGGTCACGCAGGACAAGCTCCACCAACGCGGCATCCGCACGATCGGGGAGCTGGCGGCCTCGTCCGACACCGCCCTGCGGTCGTTGCTCGGCAGGGCGATCGGGGCGAAGGTGTGGGCGCTCGCCGCCAACGATGACGAACGCAGGGTCGAGACTGTCCGGCGCGCGGGCTCCGTCGGCGCCCAGTCGGCCTTCGGACGCCGCGACCCGTCGCCCGAGCTCATCCGGCAGGTGCTCGGCCACCTTGCCGACCGCGTGGCCGGGCGCTTGCGATCGAAACAGCGCGCCGGTCGCACCATCACCGTGCGCGTGCGGTTCTCGGGTGGTGGGAGGGCGATGCGATCGGTCACCAGATCGCGCACCTGTGCCGAACCGCTGTCCACCACCCTCACGCTCACCGAGATCGCCGAGGAGCTCGCCTGGGCAGCGCTCGGCGATCATCCCGACGAGGCGACCATTTCGCTGCTCGCGATCTCGGTGTCGAACCTGACCGATCGACCCGCGCTGCAGATGGAGCTGCCCGTGCTGGCCGATGATGCTGCCCGTGGCGGCTCGAGGACGGGCGCTGCCCGATGGGCTGTCGATGCATCGATGGATGCCGTGCGCTTGAAGTTCGGCCGATCGGCGGTCGGCTACGCCTCGACGGCTCTGTCCGAGCACGGCTCGGTGCCCGAGGAGTTCCGTGAACTCGCCGAGCACGAGCTCTGAGCCGTTCGACGACGACGTTGCTCCGGTGTGAACACGAG
>JAYSLK010000566.1:0-3185 GCA_043725585.1 Actinomycetota bacterium | reverse complement strand
CCGGGGGCCGCGCACTCACCAGATCGCCCAAGGACTCCCCATGCCTGCCATCAGCACCAACGACCTGAAGAACGGGATCACGCTCGAACTCGACAACGGCTTGTTCCAGGTGGTCGAATTCCAGCACGTCAAGCCAGGCAAGGGCAGCGCGTTCGTCCGCTCGAAGCTGCGCAACCTCAAGACCGGCAACATCCTCGAACGCACCTTCAACGCCGGAGTTCGCGTCGAGCAGGCGCTGCTCGACAAGAAGGACATGCAGTTCCTCTACCGCGACGGCGACGAGTACGTGTTCATGGACACCGAGAGCTACGACCAGACCAACGTCTTTCCCTCGGCGCTCGGCGATGCTGCTGATTACCTGGTCGAGCAGGCCGTCGCGCAGATCGCCTACTACAACGGTGAGATCGTCACCGTCGAGATCCCGGCTGCGGTCGAGCTCACCGTGGCCGACACCGAGCCGGGCATCCAGGGCGACCGGGTCAGCGGCGCAAAGAAGGGTGCGACGCTCGAGACCGGCAAGGTGGTCCAGGTGCCGCTGCACATCAACATCGGCGACCGACTCCGCGTCGACACCCGCTCCGGCGAATACATCTCGCGGGTCTGACGGTCGACGGTGACACAACACGGGCGACGACGCTCCCGGCCCGTCGGCCTCGAGGGTGACGAACGTTCAGATGCACGCGAGCGCGCCATGCTGCTGCTGTACGAGTCGGCATCGAAGCGGATCAGCCCGCTCGAGACCATCGAGGCGCAGGTGCAGCGGCCCGACCTGCTGACACGTGAACTGGTGGTCGGTGTCGCCGAGCACCTCGAGCGTCTCGACACCGAGATCGCGGCCCACGCCAAGGGTTGGACCCTCACGCGAATGCCGCTGATCGACCTGACGGTGATGCGCATCGCCGGCTTCGAACTGCTCGGCCGTCCCGACGTGCCCGTGGCCGTCGTGCTCGACGAGGCGGTCGAACTGGCCAAGCGCTTCTCCACCGACGACTCGGGGCGCTTCGTCAACGGAGTGCTCTCGGCACTGGTATCGGTCCTGCGCCCGACCGGCTCGACTGGTCGTCCCGCAACTTCGGTTCAGCACGATGGAAGCAACGACGGCTGACGGAGAGTCGTCGGGCGGATCGATCGGCATCCGGCCGAGCGTCCACCCCGATCGAGCGGCGAGATCGTCCCGGTCCGGGCGGGCGCGCGCAGGGCTCGACTCGGTCGTCGCCGGGCTGCGCTCGCTGACGATCTGGCAGTGGGTCCTCATCGCGTGCATCGCCGGTTACACGTCGTATTTCACCAGCGTCACCCTCGACGTTCATCACGGGCTCGGAACGTCGGCCTACGACTTCGGGCTGTACGACCAAGGCGTCTGGCTGATGAGCCGCTTCGATGCACCGTTCGTGACCTTGATGGGGCGCAACCTGATGGGCGACCACACGTCGTTCATCCTCGTGTTCCTCGTGCCGATCTACTGGGTGTTCCCCAGCGCCGGCGCCTTGCTGTTCACCCAGTCGTTGTTCATCGCGCTCGGCGCCGTGCCGGTGTTCCTGCTCGGCCGCAAGCTGCTCGGTGTCGAGGCGTATGCCGTGGTGTTGGCGGTGTGCTACCTGCTCCATCCAGCGATCGGCTGGAGCAATCGCGAGAACTTCCATCCGGACAGCTACCTGGCGCCGTTGCTCGGCATGGCGATCTACGCCGCGATCGAGCGCAGGTGGCGCATGTATGCCGTCTTCTTCGCGCTGTCGCTGCTGGTGAAAGAGGATGTGTCCCTGGTGCTGGTACCGCTCGGCGTCTGGGTCGCAGTGAAGCGCGACCGGCGGATCGGGCTGATCTCGGTACTTGGATCGTTGACCTTCATGGGGGTCGCGATGCTGGTCGTGATGCGCAGCCTGATCGGTGTGCCGACTCGCAATGGGTGGCGGGTGCCCTTCGGGGGACCGGGAGGATTCCTGAAGACGGTGTTCACCGATCCGGTGGCCGTCGTGAAGCACTACTGGAGCGACAGCCGCCCGTGGTACTTCTGGCAGATGACGGCATCCTTTGCCTGGGCCTTCGCCCGAGCGCCGAGCGTTGCCCTGATCAGCGTGGTGGTGCTGGCGACCAACATGTTGAGCACCTTCTGGTACCAGTACCAGATCGAGTACCACTACGCCCTGGTCGCGGTACCGGCCCTGGCGATGGGCACGGTGTGGTCGGTGTCGAAGGTGGCCGAACGGTGGCAGGGAGCCGTCGTCGCGTTCGTGTTGTGCACGTCGTTGTGGACCGCGTGGGCATGGGGAGCCACCCCGTTCAGCAGGGAGTTGCCGTACACCTGGGCGTCGGATCATCCGGTGGCCGTCGACGCCCGAGACATCATCGAGGGGATACCCGAGGATGCGGTGGTGTCGGCGCAGTACTCCCTGACGGCGCACCTGGCTCGCCGCCACGAGATCTACATGTTCCCCAACCCGTTCGCGCTGTCGTTGTACGGCACCGACGACACCCTGGCCGGCCAGCGCCTGCCCGCAGCCGATCGGGTCGAGTACGTGGTGCTCCCGGCGACGCTCGAACCCGACACCCAAGCGGTGTGGGACGTCGTGGCGGTCGAGTACACGTTGGTCGACGCCAACGACTGGTGGCGCCTGTTCCGCCGTACGAGCATGCTCGAGCGATCCGTGCCCTAGATGATTGGTCACCTCGGCCCGGTGGCCTCGTGTTCTCAGCGCGTCGCGATGGCGGCCTCGACGGTGTCGACCCGCTCCTGGGTCGGGGGGTGCGTCGACAGCAGGACGTCGATCCGGTCGGGCTGATACGTGCCCTCCAGTGACGTCAGCCTGCGGAGTGCGTCGGCGGCTGCTTCGAGTGGACGCCCCGCAGCGTCGAGCAGGTCGAGCGATGCTAGGTCGGCCTGGCGTTCGTCGCCACGCGAGAAGCTGAGGGAGGCGAGATCTGCGATCGCTGCGCCGGCGGCGTCGGCGTAGATGTCCTGGGCGTCCAGATCGGTGCCCAGCAGTGCGTTCGCTGCGGCTGCGACCATTGCGACCCGCTCGATCTCGTGCGCGGTGTGGCGGCAGTGCACGTGGGCGATCTCGTGGCCCATCACGAACGAGAGTACCGCGTCTCTGCTTGACTCCAGTGGCGGTTACGCTGGGTGGTGATGGATGTGTCGATGCCGCAGGCGGGTGTGGATTACCCGGGGACGTGGCCGGCGTTCG
>JAYSLK010000565.1:0-7081 GCA_043725585.1 Actinomycetota bacterium | reverse complement strand
TTGGTGACCGTCGGCAACTCGGCAGCAGCGTCCATTCCTGCAGTGCGCGTCGACCCGCCGCCACCCACCGACTGCGAAAGCGTTGCCATGGCGATCGCGACCCGCGATCCGAAACCGCGGATGCAGGTGATCGTGCGCAGCACGTCGTGGACCGACACGGTCGTCACGCTCGAGGTGGCCACCCGCACTCCGGCGGGCTGGCGCTGCGGGCCGGCCATGGATGCTCGCGTGGGGCGCGCCGGGATGCGACCGCTGCTCGAGCGACGCAGCGGTGACGGTACGACGCCGGCGGGCGTCTTCCCGCTGGCCACGATGACCGCTCCGGACGGGCAGCGCTTCTCCTTCTTCGGCAACTCGGCCAATCCTGGCGTCAGCGCTGGCGCCTACCGTCGGGTGAGGCCGGGCGACTGCTTCGGCGCCACACCGAACACGCCGGGCTATGGACACCTTCGCTCGGACACCTCGTGCTCAGGCCCCGACGACGAGTACCTGCCCCGCTTCGTCGCGGCGTACTCCAACGCGGCCCTGATCGGGGCGAACATGGAGCCCGAGGTGTCAGGTGATGCCCCGGGCGAGATCCCGTACGCCGCCGCGATCTTCCTGCACCGCCACGTGTACGCCAACGGCGTGAGCGGCTCCACGAAACCCACTTCCGGCTGCGTGTCGTTGGCGCAGATCGACCTCACGAACGTGTTGGTCGGCATGACCAACGATGTGGTGTTCGTGATCGGCACCACCGATTGGTTGCTCAACCCGACCTGACGACCTCATTCCACCGCCTCGGGATCTGCCTCGAGGTCTGCCTCGGGGTCTGCCTCGGGGTCTGCCCCGTCGTCCTCTGGCGCACGAACCATCGCCCACACCGCGTACAGCGGGTCGCCATGAGTGTTGGCCGGAGTGCAGAGCACCGCCTGGGGCTCGTGATACAGACCTGCGTGGCGGAAGTACTGCCCAACCACATGGCATCGTTCGGCCTCGCTGATCGCC
This sequence comes from Actinomycetota bacterium, assembly GCA_043725585.1. Classification (GTDB taxonomy): domain Bacteria; phylum Actinomycetota; class Acidimicrobiia; order Acidimicrobiales; family Ilumatobacteraceae; genus VFMC01. The sequence continues at coordinate 6,094 of JAYSLK010000565.1, read as the reverse complement.
AGCCAGCCCCGGATGACCTTGGTCGGGAAGCACCGGTTCGAGAACGTGCACACCACCGTGCCACCGGGCTTCACCACTCTGGCAACCTCGCGCAGCACATCGATCGGACGAACGAGGTAGTCGATCGAGACGCAGCACGTCGCTGCATCGAACCGATCGTCGGCAAACGGCATCGATGCCGAGGCGTTGAGGTCGTGCGCCACGTACGCGCTCGCCTGCCGGTTGGCGCGCAGCTCGTTCTCGTTCATCCCGAGCACCACCAGTTCGGGAGGCGCCTCGATGAAGTGCGACACCCACGACGCCATGAGATCGAGCACGGACTGCGCCGGCCCCGCACCATCGATCCCGAGTTGACGGTAGAGACGCCCGACAGCAGCGATGGCGCGCTCGTCGATGTGAGCCACCAGCCGCTCCGACGTGTAGAACTCCGGATCCGGCGACTCGTCGACCCGCGCGAAGAACCGGGGCGGGAACTCGTCGTGCGGGTCGGGTGCTGCAGCACCGTCGACCGTGTCGTCGGCGCTCACTGGTTCACCGCCGCTCGATCGGCCATCTGCAACAGGTCCCATGGGTTGCCATACAGGTCCTCGAAGACCGCAACGGTGCCGTACGGTTCGACGCGCGGCCGCTCACGGAACCGGACGCCGGCAGCGCTCATCCGGCCGTGGTCGCGATCGAAGTCGTCGGTGTGCAGGAACAACCACACCCGCCCGCCGCCCTGGCGACCGATGACGGAACGTTGCTCGTCGGTGACGGCTCGAGCCAGCAGCAGCGCAGCGCCCGGCTCGCCATCGCGCGTCGGAGGGGCGACCACCACCCATCGCTTGCCATCTCCCATGTCGGTGTCCACGACCAGCGTGAACCCCAGCGACCCCACGAACCAGGCGATCGCCTCGTCGTACTCACGCACCACCAGTGCCACGGTTGCGATGTTCAGCATCCGCCCATTGTGCCCGAGCCACCGGCCGCCCGATCGATTGCTGCCAGGTGGTCGGGGTACATTCACGACCAGACCGGCGCGATGCATCGGGCAGCCGGATCGACGACGGGGGTGCACATGACTGGGAAATCCGTGACCGACTGGGCGCGCGACTACGACATCTTCCATCCCGACTACATCGGCGATCCATTCATCATCTGGGACGACCTCCGCGCAAGCTGCCCGGTCGCCCACACCGAACGATGGGGCGGCTCGTGGCTGCCGACCACGTACGCGGACGTGATGGCCATCTCGCACGACATCGGCCATTTCAGCTCCGCCTCCGTCGGGGTCTTGCCCGACAACGAGGACGCCGCAGAGAGGCCGGCATCGGCGGGCGGCATTCCAGTGCTGCCACCGATCTCGGTCGATCCGCCGTTGCACACGTGGACCCGCCGGCTGATGCTGCCTTGGTTCTCTCATCGGCGGGTGGAAGAGCTCGAGGTGATCACCCGAGATCTGTGCCGTGGGCTCGTCGACGGCTTCGTCGCCAACGGTCGTGCCGATGCAGCAGCCGACTACGCGCAGCAGATCCCGGTGCGGATCATCTCGTTGGTGCTCGGCGTCCCCGAGGACATGAGCGAGTCGTTCACCGGTTGGGTGCGCGACGTCCTCGAGTTCGCCCACGACGAACGGCGCCGTGAGGCCGGCAGCCAAGCGGTGGGGCTGTACCTCTACGAGCAGGTGCAGCGACGCAAGACCGATCCCGGCGACGACCTGATCAGCGAGCTGGTCCACACCGAGCACGACGGCGAGAAGCTCAGCGACGAGATCGTGCTCGGCATCGCTGCGCTCACGCTGGTGGCCGGCGTCGACACCACGTGGTCTGCGATCGGGTCGTCACTGTGGCATCTCGCCACGCACCACGACGACCGGAGACGGCTGGTCGCTGAGCCCGAGCTCATGCCCACCGCCGTCGAGGAGCTGCTCCGGGCGTACTCGCCGGTCACGATGGCTCGCGTCGTCACCGAGGACACCGAGTTCCAAGGCTGTCCGATGCGTGCCGGCGACAAGGTGCTGCTGAACTTCCCCGCCGCGAATCGCGACCCCGCGGTGTTCGACCGGGCCGACGAGGTGGTGCTCGATCGACAGATCAACCGACATCTGGCCTTCGGCGCAGGCATCCATCGATGCGCTGGTTCGAACCTCGCCCGCATGGAAGTGCAGGTCGCGATCGAGGAGTGGCTGCGGCAGATCCCCGAGTTCCACGTGGTCGACGGGGAAGAGGTCACATGGGCCGGGGGTCAGGTGCGCGGACCTCGCAGCGTGCCCGTCGTCTTCAGCTGAACCGCTCCACCGACGGCGTCGCGGTGATGTCGTCCCAATGGTCAGGTCTTTGAGGATGGATAGCTGCGCAATTCGATCCCGTGACCGTCAGGGTCGCGGATGTAGATGCCGACCCCCATGCCGCGCGCGCCGAACAGGGGGCGTGGTGGTGCGATCTCGCCGAAACGCCCTGATGCAGCGAGCACGGCCAGGTCGACATCGTCGACCACCAGGGCGATGTGGTCGACGTTGGTTCCGTCGACGACGCCCACCTGGAGATCGATGATCGTGTCAGGGGTGATTCGCACCGAGACGAACGGAGCCGTGCCCTGTCGCCACTCGTCGAGGCGGACGACCGGAAGTCCGAGCACGTCCCGGTACCACTGCACCGATCGCTCCATGTCGGTCACCCGGAACACCACGTGGTCGAGCTCGAGGATGCGCATCAGCACAGTCTGGCCGATACACGCTCGGCATCTGATCGGCCTGGGCCTCACAGGCTCGACCGTCGGTAATCGACGGCGATTGACGGCGAACGTCTGTTCGTGCTGAGCTGGCGGGGTGTCCAGCTCCTCGTGCCACGCCGCGACCCCGTTGTCGGAGGTGACGTTCTGCGTACTCGATCTCGAGACCACCGGTACCGATCCGACGTGGGACGACATCACCGAGATCGGCGCGATCGCCGTGCGCCGTGGCGAGCGGCTCGGCACCTTCCACACGCTCGTCGGGCCCGGTCACGCCGGCATCGACGGGGTGTTGCCGTCGCTGCTCGGCTTCATCGGCGATGCCGTGATCACCGGCCACAACATCGCGTTCGACATCCGCTTCTTGAATGCGGCACTCGCTCGGGCCGAGAGGCCGCTGCTCGTCGACGACCATGCCGTCGACACGATGTACCTCGCGCGAGCGCTGCTTCGGGACGAGGCCGACGACTGCCGTCTCGGCACCCTCGCCGAGCGATTCCAGTTCGAACACCGCCCCTGTCACCGGGCCTTCGAGGATGCGGCTGCGACCGTCGATCTGCTGCACCTGCTGATCGAGCGCAGCTCGTCGTTCGGCGTGGTGGCGCTCGACGATCTGTGCGCGCTGGCGCCGCTGACCGGCCACAAGTGGGCGTCCAAGCTGCGCCTCACCGCCGCACTGCCACGGCTGCCTGGCGTCTACGCCTGCCTCGACGACCGTGGTCGAGCGGTCTGGATCGCAGCGGCTGGCGACCTGCGACGAGACGTTCGTTCGCTGTTCACGAAGACCGGCAGCGCGGTGCACGCATCGGTGTTGCGCGACACGTTCGGGTGGCAGGTTCACCACGCGGCGTCCTCGATCGAACGAGCGGTGATTCGCCAGCGGCTCCTGCACGCGTACCGACCCCGCGCCCAGCGCCGAGAGGTGCTCGGCGACGCCGCTGCGTACGTGTGCCTCCGAGCGACCAACGGTGGAGCGCGCGCCACGGTGGTGCGGGCGCCCGAGGCTGCCGGGTGGCACCTGGGCCCGGTCGGCTCGCGTGCGGCAGCGACGGCCGCTGCCGCGGGCCTACGCCGTCTCGCAACCAACGGCATCGATGTCATCTCGGTCATGCACCGGGCTGCAGGAGACATCACGCCCGGCAACACCACGCCCGGAGACACCACGCCCGGCGACACCACGCCCGGCGACGTCAGCGGGCTCGACGCTGCGTTCGACCTGCTGATCGACGCCGCAGGCGACGACCCGGTCGAGTGTGCGCTTGCACGCCGCGATCGCGATGCAGTGCTGCACCTGGTGGCCGAGCACCGACGCATCGAGTCGGCGCGATCCTTCTCGGGCACCTTTGTTGCCGACGGCCACGAGGTGTCGGTGACGGCCGGACTGCTCGACGGCGCGCATCTCCCGACCACCACATCGCCCGCCCCACCGCGCGGTGTGCCGTTGCCGGCCGACCTCCTCGGAGAGGTACTCGCCATCGCCGCCGCGCTCGCAGCACAACCACAGATCGGCGGTCACCTCACGGCGGTGGTCAGTTCGTGACCCGGAAGCGAACGGGCACCTGGTTCAGACCGAGCACGAAGTTCCCGCGACGCTGAGGCAACGGCTCCGCCGTGGCGAGCTCGAGGTCGTCGAGACGCCGCAGCAGTTCCTCGAACAGCACCCGCAGCTCCAAACGGGCCAAAGGCGCCCCGAGGCAGTGATGGCGTCCGTACGCGCCGAAGGCCACGTGGTCGTTGGGCGTGCGGCGGATGTCGAATCGAAACGGGTCGACGAACACCGACTCGTCACGGTTCCCACTCGGGTACAGCAGCAGGATCCGGTCGCCCTCGCGCACCTGCTGTCCGTTCACCACCACGTCCTCGGTGGCGGTGCGGTTCATGTTCCGCACCGGTGTGGCCCAGCGCAGCATCTCCTCGATCGCACCTGACATCAACGAGGGATCAGCTCGCAGCGCGGCCAGCTGATCGGGGTGCTGCACCAACGCGGCAACACCGGCGGAGATCACGTGCCGGGTGGTCTCGTCGCCGCCGACCAGGACGAGCATCGTCTCGAACACGAGGTCGACATCGGTCAGCGGTTCCTCGCCCGGGGCCGGATTCACCACCAGGCTCACGAGATCGCTGCCGCCGCTGCCGCGACGCTGCTCGATCTTCTCGGTGATGTACACCCACCATTCGCGCACGGCTTGCTCCACCTCGGCGCGAACCTCGCTGCCCCCGGTCGCGAACAGATCACTCCAGTGCAAGAGGGTGTGGTGATCGGATTCGGGCAGACCCATCAGCTCGCCGATCATGAACATCGGCAACGGCGTCGCGATGTCGGCCACGATGTCGCACTCGCCTCGATCGGCAACGGCGTCGATCAGCTGATTCACCTTCGCGCGGATGTACGGCTCGTGATCCTCCACCCGCCGTCGGGTGAAGCCGGCCGAGATCATCCGGCGCCGCCGCGTGTGTTCGGGCGGGTCGAAGTTGATCATCGACGGCACCGAGCTCTCCGGGCGAGATCCCTTCCCCGAGCAGAACGTGCGCCAATCGCGACTCATCCTCATGATGTCGGCGTGCGCCGCAGCGCCCCAGATGCCCACGGAGTCGTCCCAGTACATCGGCGCCTCGGCGCGCATCCAGCTGGTCAGCTCGTCGAAGTCGGCGTAGAAATCCTCGGCCAGGAGCTGGATCTCGGGACGCGTCGGATGGGTAGGGGTGCGCGTTCCCGCTCGATCGAACACGACCCTGAAGTCGTCGTACTGGCCGTCGTCGTACTGGCCGTCGTCGTGCCGGTCCGTCATGGCCCGAGTCTCACATCACCATCGAGCCGACGTCGCAGCGAGCCCGTCAGACGAACTCGCCGCACACCTGATCACACTGCTCACAAGACGGGTTGGTGCCGACCCACCGACGGTGGCTGCAACAGCAGGCGTTGACGCGGGCTGCACCGATCGAGCACGTCGGGTCCCCACCCCGTGTACTCGCTCCAGCACAGATGACCCGGTGCGTACTTGTAGAGCAAGGCAAGTCGCTCGTGTTCTGCGCGCCAGGGCAGCGTTCCGTGGGTGAGCGCCTCGGTGAAGACGATCATGTCGCCGGCCTTCAACGGCACCGGCTTCACCAGATCGTCCGTCCCGTGCGGCAGCGCGAACGATGCCTTGTGCGAGCCTGCCACGCAGCAGAAACCGGCCCCTTCAGGGTGGTCGACGAGCGCCCACATCACCGAGACCAGGCCGTGGTACGTGCGGTTGCCACGGGTCACGTAGTACTGCGACGGATCGAACGGAGTGCCGCCGCCGTGCAACCCGAGGCCCGTGGTCCCCGGCAGCATCTGGATGCCATACGCATGATCGAGCCGCACGTTGCCGCCGCACAGTTCGCGCACCAACTCGAACAC
>JAYSLK010000564.1:0-5723 GCA_043725585.1 Actinomycetota bacterium | reverse complement strand
ACGCGGGCGGTCGCCTCGTCGAGCACGACGAGATCTGGATCGCGCAGCCACACGCGGGCGAACGCGAGCAGCTGTGCTTCGCCTGCCGAGAGGCCGGCGCCGCCTGCACCGAGCTCGCGGTGGATCCCGCCGTCCACGAGCGCCTGGAGGCCGGCGTGGCTCAGCGCCGCGGACACCGCGTCGTCGCTCGGTGCGGCATCGAACAGCGTCACGTTGTCGCGCACCGAACCCGTGAACAGCTCGACCTCTTGTGGGATCAGGGCAACGCGTCGACGGAGTTCGTGTCTCGGGATGTCCCTGATCGGGACACCGCCGAGCGACACCTCTCCCTTGCTTGCATCGACCAGGCGGAGCACCAATCGTGAAAGCGTCGTCTTGCCGCTGCCGGTGCGTCCCACCACGCCCACCGACCGGCCGGCAGCGATCGCGATGTCGATGTCGGCGAGCACCCGATCGGTGCCGGTGGACAAGCGGCGCGATGCATCCTCTTCGCCGAGGCTGGCATAGGAGCTGGCGGCGTCCGGTGCATGGCTGTAGTCGAAGGTGACCCCGCGGAGCTCGATCGACAACGGCCCCGGGGCCGGGCATGTCGCGCCACCGTCGTCGATCCCAGGCCGGACGGCGAGCAGGTCGATCACACGCACCATCGCCCCGTTCGCCTTCTGCACCGTCTCCAGTTGATCGACGACGTCCTCCAGCGGCCGGGACAGCAACAACACGTACTGGAACAGCAAGAACGCCGTGCCCACGCTGATCACATCGCGCGCTACGAGCGCCGTGCCCACGAGCAACGACAAGATCGAACCGCCGGCCACCGAGGTCTGCACCATCCACCACATACGTAGGAAGGCTCGCTCGCGCCGCACGGAGCTCGCCATGGCGTCGGTGCTGTCCTCCACGAAGCGCCACATCGCGTGGGTGGCTGCGCCGTTGGCGCGCAGATCCTCCGCTGCGGTCAGTCGCTCTTCGATCCCGCCGTACAGGCGTGCGTACGAGCCCATCTCGTCGGACGATTCGCCGACCGCTCGATGTCGGCTGCGCACCACCGCCCAACCGGAGAGGGCGACGTAGCCGAGCGCCCCGAGCGCCAGCCGCCAATCGACCACGGCGAGGACGAGGATCATGCCGATCACCACGAACGCGGCGCCGGCAAAGCGCGGTACGACTCGCCCGAGGAACTCGCTGACCGACGTGACGTCTCCGTCGACCCGTTGGATCATCTCGCCTGGCGTGTGGGTGCGGTGGAACTCATGGTCGAGACCGAGGACGTGGCGGGTGAGATCGATGCGGATCTGATTCGTGGTGCGCCACGCCGTGACGGTGGCAAACCAGGTGACGGCGACGTTGATCACCTGTGCCGCGAGCGCCACCGCCAGGAAGACGAGCGAGAGCCGTACGAGTTGGGAACGGGCCGCACCGTCGACCGCCACGTCGACGATGTGGCGGACCACCAGAGGACCGGTCAGGGCCAGTGCCGAGCTGACGCCGATGAGCACGCCGAGACCGACCCAACGCGATGCGTCGGGTCGCAGCAGCGCGATGAGGGCGCGCCATCGGGAGGTGCTCGGTGTGGACACGGTGCCAGTGTCGCCGCCTGCACCCACTCGCGTCGCCTGATTTACTGAGTGGTCCATCGTTGATCCAGGGTCGACGTGAACCTCTCCTCCAATATCACCTATTGATGATTCGAACTCCCCTGCCGAGTTCGCAATCATCAATCAGGATCGTTGGGGCCGAATGGCTACGCTCCAAAAATGACAAGCTCGATGCCGGTGCTGTTTTTTGATCGCGAACTACCTGACGAGTTCGGTGATCTTGTCGACGGGCGAGCACTTGCCGTCGGACCAGACGACATCGATCTGCCCTGCGCCGACGCCGTGATTGCTGGCATGCGCAGGTGGGACGCCGCGGGAATGGCCATGGGCAGCCGTCTGCGGGTGATTTCGCGCATCGGCGTTGGATACGACACCGTCGACGTCAGTGCAGCCACGGCAGCGGGTATCACCGTCTGTTACGCGCCACAGGCACCGACCGTATCGACCGCGGAACATACCATTGCGCTCATACTGGCCATCACCAAGGGGCTCGGGGCAGCCCAAGCCCGGGCCCGAGAGGGCCTGTCGGGCGGGCCAGCGACGGCTCTCGAACTGGACGGAAGCGTGATGGGATTGCTCGGGTTCGGACGCATCGGCCGCCGGGTGGCTGCGGTCGGCGCGGCGCTCGGGATGACAATCGTTGCCTACGATCCACTGCAGCCCGAGCTTGCACACGACCAAGCGCAGGCAACCATGGTTTCGTTCGACGAGTTGTGGACCATGTCAGATGTCATCTCGCTTCACGCCCCGGCAACTCCGGCTACTCGGCACGTTGTCAGTGCGCGCACGCTGGCGATGATGAAGCCGGGGAGCTACTTGGTCAACTGTTCGCGTGGCTCGCTAGTAGACCACGACGCCTTGTTGAGCGCTCTCGACAGCGGCCGCTTGGCCGGGGTTGGTCTCGACGTCACCGATCCGGAGCCACTTCCTGTTGGCCACGCGCTGCTCGGACACCCCCGCGCGGTGATCACCCCCCACATCGCGTCGAGTACTGCAGCGGGTCGTCGTCGATTGTTCGAGCACGCGATTCATCACGCCCTTGCCACGCTCTCGGGCACCCCGACGAGCGTCGTCCCCGAGCAGAGTTGACATCGTCAACAGCTACCATTCACGAATGAACCTTCGTGAGATGTGGGCCGATCAGCAAGCCACCTTGGGAGCCTGGTTGAGCACGGGATCGTCTGCCAGTGCCGAAACTGCGGCGCGTGTCGGGTTCGACTACGTCTGTGCCGACAACCAACACGGTGCCATCGACTATCAGGCAACTGTGGGTATGGTGCAGGCCATCCTGCTCGGTGGCTCGCGGCCGATCGCTCGAGTGCCCTGGAACGAGCCTGGGATCATTGGCAAGATGCTCGACGCGGGCGCCCAAGGGGTGGTCGTTCCGATGGTGAACACCATTGCCGAGGCCGAAGCCGTGGTGCGGGCCTGCCGCTATCCTCCACTCGGCGAACGTAGCTTCGGCCCCGTCCTGGCAGGTATTCGAACCAACGACTATGCAGTTGGCGCGAATGCAAGCGTCGCCGTCATCCCGATGATCGAAACGGTGCAGGCACTCAACAACATCGACGGCATCCTTGCCGTGCCTGGCATCGACGCCATTTATGTCGGCCCCGCGGATCTGTCCCTGAGTCTCGGCCTTGCTCCGGGCAACAACGACGATCGGACGGAGTTCACCGAAGCACTGCTCACGATCACGGCCGCTTGTCGCCGTGCTGGCGTGGTGCCGGGAATCCACGCGTCGGGCGCGCTCGCCGAGCGCCGACTGCAACAGGGTTTCCAGATGATCACGATCTCGGCGGACATGCTGGCCATGCGTACCCGCATGGGTGATGAGCTGGCCCAAGCGCGAGGCGCCGACCAACCAATCGGGTCGACTGCCGTCTACTGAGTTTAGCGCGCCGATGCGTCAGCGAGCAGCGAAGGCCGCAGCCTCCACCCGGGCGTCGCGACCGCCGATGCGGAGGAGCTCGACCGGTTCGATCGCTTCGGCGGCACCGAGATCGACCCAGCTGACCGATGAGGCGCTCGTCTGGATCGCGGCCGACCCATCGGCGGAGAGAGCGAGGACACGGTCGTCGAGTCGCCGGTCGAGCTCCACCCCGGCGACCACGTCGGCTGCTGTCGTGCCGGTCGCCCTGAACGCAGCGATGCAGCCATCGTCGCTGTTGCTCACCAAGGAGCCGTCGTCGAACGAGGTGACGATCACGCCGGTACGTGCATCGAGCAACGTGTACGGCCCACCGGCCTCGCCCACCGACAGGCACTGATCCGACGACAGCGGATCGAGGAACACGTTCATCCGCTTGGCCACGTCGACCGAGCGAACCAGCGCGCCGGCCTGATCGACGAACGCGACGAACCGTTGTCCGAAGAGGGCGATGCGCGTGCGTCCGGCGATGACGACCGCACCGTCGATGATCTCCGGATCGGTGGTCACGTCGGTTCCCGGAGGGAGTGGCAGCACGGTGGCCAGTCGAGTGACTTCGTCGACCGACGAGTCGGCGAAGTCCACGAGCGACACCACGCCGGACGTCGTGACCACGACGGCGGTCGACTCGCCGACCAGCATCGCCCCCACGATCGGTGCAGTCTCGACGGTGCCCACCCGCTCGCCGGCCACGTCGGACAGGTCGAGCAGCACGGTGTCGCCACGGTTGGTGGAGGTGAGCACTCGATCGAAGGCCAGCTCCACGAGCGCACCGGGCAACGAAACGCCCGTGCGCGCCGCCACATCGACGACCACGGTCTCGGCGCTGCGCAGTTCGGTGAATGCGACGTGCGTGGCCTCGTCGTCGACGCGCACGCTGAGTGCGTCGACCAGCGGGTCGTCGCCATCGGCCAGGTCGAGCAGATCGATCGTGCGGGCGGCCGCCGCATCGATGAGCTCGAGTCCGGTGCCTGCGGCGTCGTAGGAGACGAGCAGCGAGCTGCGACCCAACAGCCTGAACTGGTCGAACGCGACATCGATCTCATCGATCGAACCGTCGTCGAGTGTCAGCACGCCGATGCCGGTCGCGGCGGGATCACCACCCAGTCCGAGAAGCACCTTGCCCGTCAGCCCGATGTCGGTGACCCCGACGAGATCCGTCGTCGCTTCGGCCAACTCTTCACCGTCGCGATCGATCACGGTGATCGAACCGTCCGTGCGTTGGAGCGCCACGGCGTCCCATGCGGGGGTGTCGCGCCCGGACTCGCTCTCCGGGTCGCCGCTCCTGCCGAGGACGAACCATCCACCCACGGCGCCGAAGATCACGATGACGGCAAGGACCAGGGCGCGCCGCATGGCGTAGTTCGGGCGGCGACCGGCGCCGTAGGTGTGATCGTCGGCCGATGGCGGCGGCCAGGGGATGCCCATGTCGCCCCACGTTACGCGGCGGCTCGCCGGTGCGGAGGTGACCGCATCGGCTGCTGACGACTGCCGGCCGACTCTGCCCGCCGGAACTCTCACCGTGGCCCCGCGATCGATGCCGAACCGATACGGTGACGCTCATGCGCCTGATCAGCAGGGGCCGCCCCGTCGCACGCGTGCGATGCGAAGGTGCTGAGGGGAAGTAAGGGGAACGTGATGCGACCGGTGCACGTCGCCGTGCTGGGTGGTGGTTCGTGGGGCACCACGGTGGCATCGTTGGCAGCGTCCAATGCGTCATCGGTGCTCTGGGCGCGCGACGACGCGACGGTGGCGGAGGTGAACGAACGGCATCGCAACAGCCGCTACCTCCCCGACCTCGACCTCCATCCCGGGCTGCGAGCCACCTTGTCCCTCGAAGAGGCGGTGTTCGATGCGGATGTGATCGTGATGGGTGTGCCATCGCAGGCCGTGCGCTCCACCCTGGTGACGATCGCCCCGCTGATCCGTCACTGGGTCCCGATCGTGAGCTTGACGAAGGGGCTCGAACAAGGCACCCGGTTGCGCATGACCGAGGTGATCGAGCAAGAGCTCGCAGGTCACCCGGCCGGAGTGCTCGCAGGCCCGAACCTCGCACGCGAGGTGTTGGGCGGATTCGCCGCTGCTGCGGTGATCGCGATGCCCGACGCTCACGTGGCGACCTCGCTGCAGAAGGTGTTCACCAGCCGGCGATTCCGCGTGTACACCAACCCGGACGTCACCGGTTGTGAGATGGGTGG
>JAYSLK010000563.1:0-2473 GCA_043725585.1 Actinomycetota bacterium | reverse complement strand
AGAACCCGTGATCGACACGACCAACGTTCGCGGCGGCATCGAGTACCGCGACGCCTACCTCGTCGACAACGACGCACGGTTCGTGTTCTCGTTCGTGCGATCGGCGATCGAGGCCGGCGCGACGGCGGCCAACTATGTCGAGCTGGTCAGCGCGGAGCGGGTGGGCGACCGATGGGTGGCCCAGTTGCGCGATGTCGACTCGGGCGAGGAGTTCGTCACCTCGGCAAAGGTGATGGTGAACGCCGCGGGACCGTTCGTCGACGAGTTGAACAGGTCGTGGGGCACGACGACCGATCATCGCATCGTCTACTCCAAGGGCATCCATCTCGTGGTGCCACGGCTCACCACCGACGAGCATCAGCGTGTGCTGGCCTTCTTCGACGACACTCAGCGCCTGTTCTACGTGATCCCGATGGGCGCCCGGTCGGTCATCGGCACCACCGACACCCGTATCGATCAGCCCTTCACGAAAGTCGACGACGCCGACCGCGACTTCCTGCTCGATCAGATCAACCGACGTCTCGATCTGCGCTCGCCGCTCACCACCGCCGACGTCATCGCCGAGCGATCGGGTGTCCGTCCGCTGGTGGTCAACGCTGCGGGCGGCGACCAGAAGGAAGTCGACTGGACCTCGTTGAGCCGCAAGCACGCGGTCGAGACCGATCGAAGGATGCGGTTGGTCACGGTGTTCGGGGGCAAGCTGACCGACTGCTTGAACGTGGGCGAGGAAGTTGCCGAGGCGGTCGAATCGCTCGGTGTGCCGTTGGAGACGGATCTGAAGAACTGGTACGGCGAACCGGCGAAGGCAACCCGGGCCGAGTTCTACCGTCAGGCCAAGCTCATCAAGCTCGACTCCCTGCGAACGAAACCCGATGTCGAGCCGCTGAGCGATCGCCTGTGGCGTCGGTACGGTCGGCGGGCGTTCTCGATGCTCGAAGCGATCCGCGACGATCCGCGCATGGGCGAAGACATCATGGAGAACGCCGACTACCTCCGCGTCGAACTGCATCTGGCGGCCACGACCGAGATGATCACCAGGCTCGAGGACTTCATGCGGCGGCGTTCGAAGATCGAACTGGTGGTGCGCGAGGAAGACATCAGGTCCTCGGCAGGTCTCGACGAGGTGGCACGGATCCTGTTCGGCGACGACGCAGAACGTCGCCTGCGCGAGTACCTCGATCGAGCCAGCTGACGTTCGTCGCTTCGGCTGACGAGCCTGCAGGCGCGACCGCGCGACTCAGGGAACTGGATCGGGTGGCGGATCAGTCGTCGGTGGCGGATCCGTGGTCGGTGGCGGACTCGTGGTCGGCGGACTCGTTGGCGGATCGGTCGTCGTTGGCGGCGGCGTAGTCGTCGTGGTCGTCACCGGAGTGGTCGTCACCGGAGGCCTGACCGTCGTCGGAGGCGCGGACGGAGCGGGCGGCGGGGTGATTGGAGATGTCGGGGAGGTCGGGGAGGACGGAGGGTCGGCAGTCGGCGGGGTCGCAGGGCTCGGATCGTCCGCGATGGGCTCGCGAGCCGTCGCTCCGGGCTGCCCCGGCTCTTCGAAGGCCATGGGAGGGTCGGCGTTCGGCGAGCCGCTTCCGGGCCCGCCGGGGTCGCGTCGTCGCCGTGAAGGTCGGCTGTCGGAACCTGGAGCACCGGGGTCGAGCGGTGTGGTGTCTGCGGTCGGGGCGGCATCGGTCGCGGCGGGGGGCGCGTCGGCAGCTGCATCGGGAACCGTGACGATCGGTGTCGGAACCGTGGTGCCCACGTCGGCGACGGGCGGTGACGGGTCGACTCGTGCCGCCGATCCCGTGGCGGCCCCGGGGACGGTGGTGGGGTCATCGGATGTCGGCGATGCCGGTGCTGACGAGATCGGTTGCAGGACGGCGTCGCCTGCAACCAGCGTGGTTCGAGGGTCGTCGCCGGCGAACAGGCCCCCGACCACCACGGTCGAGATCGTGATGAGCACGATCGCTCCGACCGTTGCGAACGTCCGTCGGTTGATCTGAGATGCGTCGTCGGTCGCTCGAGTGACGTCGAGTTGCGTCGGGCTGGGTGCGGCTGACACCTCGGTGTCGACCCGGCGAACGGGGCGGGCATCGGCGTGAGTGCCGACGCATACCCGGCACGACCCCCCGCGCCGTGGCAAGTCCGCTCCGCATTCCAGACAGATCGGGATCTTCACGTCCATCACGACGCGCCGGTGTGCTCATCGCCGACGAGGCGCGAACCACCCGCGCCGGCGGACCAGGCGCGATGGCGACGTGGCGGGAGTCGAGCAGTTCGGATGGCTGGACCGTCCTCTCGCCAACGGGATGGTCAAGCAGGTGCATCGAGCCCGCGTCGGCGTCACCCGGCGTCGGTGGCCGCAGTCAGCTCCGAGATGACCGCGCCCTGAGGCATCGCGTCCTCGACCAGGCTGCGCACGAACGCCATGGCATCGGCGGCGTCGGACACCGAGACGTGCTCGGTGATGTTCACTGTCTTC
>JAYSLK010000562.1:0-2955 GCA_043725585.1 Actinomycetota bacterium | reverse complement strand
CACGAACCGTGCGTCGTTGTCGACGAGGTAGGCGTCGCGGTACTCGATGCCGCCGCGAACGTTGGTCGTGTCGATCACGGGTTCTTCCGCCCGGATCTTCTCGGCGCTGAGCAATCGTGGGTGGCGCGTCCCGAACTGCCCGATCCCCCAGTAGCCGAGCGCTCCCAACCCCGCGAACCACGGCGGGAACGGGGAAGAGTGGTCGAGACTCGCCAGAAAGCTGATCTCCTTGACGTTGTCGGGGTACGCCTTCATCAGGCGATTGCGCGACCTGCACAGCTTGAACACCAGCAGCAGTTCGTAGTTCTCGAGGTACTTGAACCCGCCCCAGACGAGGTTCGACGATTCCTGGCTGGTGAAGTGGGCGAAGTCGCCTCGGTCGACCAGTGCCACCGACGCACCACGGCCGGCGAGCGCCGCCGACGTGACCGCCCCGTTGATGCCGCCACCGATCACCAGGACATCGAAGCTGCCGTCCCGCAGTCGATCGATCTGGGAGTTCCGAAGTGCCATGTGAGCATTCTGCCGACAACGGGTGCAGGAAATGCGCGCCAACCGCTCACTCCGAGGTGCCGAGCACCTCGGGCAGCCAGGCTTCCAACCGTTCCCACATCGCGTCGCCGCTCCTGGCCAACAGGTGACCGTCGCCCGGCAGTCGGACGACCTCGCCCGTGCCGGCGATCATCTGGACCATGTCGCTGGCCTCAGGCGACAGGATCTCGTCCCGGTCACCGTGGAAGAGCAGAAACGGCCGGCCGGCCAGCCCGCCGGCGACCTCGCAACCGGCTGACTGGGTTGCGAACGTCACCACGCCCGCCACCATCGCGTCGAGCCCGACCGCGACGCGGACGGCGACCGCCCCACCGAAGCTGTGCCCCATCACCACGACCCGCTGGGCACCGGCGCCTCCGATGGCCAGTTGCACGGCGGCAGCCACGTCGATGCAGCAGGTGTCGAGATCGTTGGGGCGCCGATAGCTGACGCGCAGGACCGGGATGCCCCGGTCGGCCCATGCGATGCCGAGTCGGTGGTAGAGGCCGTCCGCCGGACCGAGGAGCCCGCCCATTGCCCCGCCGCAGAGGACGAGCGCGGCCGGTGGATCGATCACGCCGGTCGGCTCGTGCCACAACACCGTGAGCAGGCCACGCATCGAGTACATCTCGACGTGGCGCAGCGTGGGCGTGAGCATGACGTCTTGGGTGGCGATCACACCGACCAGCTCGAGCGGGGTCTGCCCGCCGGGACCGCGGTCATCGTCCCCGCTCATCTGTCCCTCACCCATGGTCACGACTCATTTTCGGTACCCTAACGACCTCATGTCGCCCGCCGAGCCCCTGGACGAACCCTTGATCGAGTCACCGGTCGACGGCGCAGCGAGCGGTGCGACGATCCTCCGATGCCCGGCCGACGTCGACCTGACCGATCCTGAACAACGTCGCCTCGCCGTACGCATCGGTCTTGCGTGGATCGAGTTGCGTCGTGGAGCGGCGATGAGCACCCTTCGAGATCACCTCTTCGGGAGCGGGGACGACGCTCTCGAGCAGGGCCAGATGGACACGCTCGACCTGTTCGCCCAGCAACCGACGTGGCGGATGAGCGAGCTCGCCGAGGCCCTCCGAGTCGATCCTTCCACGGCAACCCGCGCGGTCCAACGCCTGGTCCGGTCGGGCCTGGCGACCCGCGGCGCCAGCGACGACGACGGGCGTGTCGTGATCGTGAGCATCACCGACGCGGGCGTCGTGCGCCACGCCGATGTCGCCGAACGCCGAGGACGATTGATGGCGCACCTGATGGGCATGTACGCCCCTGACGAACGGGCGCAGCTGGCCGACCTGCTCGAACGGTTCGTCGGTGCAATCGACGGATTCGTGTCGCGCGACGATCCCTGAGACCGCCTGGCGAGGGCCAGGATGGTTCCCGAACCGGTGAGGTAGGGTCGACCACATGGCCGATCGCATCGCGTTCACCGAGGAGGCGATGCAGTACGCCCCCCAGCTGTACAGCGCCGCGCTCCGCATGACCAGGAATCCCGCCGACGCCGAGGATCTGGTGCAGGAGACCTTCCTCAAGGCGTACCGCAGTTTCGGTTCGTTCCAAGAAGGCTCCAACCTGCGAGCCTGGTTGTTCCGCATCCTGACGAACACGTTCATCAACATCTATCGGGCCAAGCAGCGGCGGCCGATCGAGGCCGAACTCGACGACATCGAGGATCTGTACATGTACAAGCGCATCGGCGCGCTCCAGTCGGCCTCGCGAAGCGCCGAGGACCAGATGTTCGACCTGTTCACCGATGATGAGGTGAAGCAGTCACTGGAAGCGCTCCCGGAAT
The DNA here is from genome assembly GCA_043725585.1 of Actinomycetota bacterium. GTDB lineage: Bacteria > Actinomycetota > Acidimicrobiia > Acidimicrobiales > Ilumatobacteraceae > VFMC01. The sequence goes on along the minus strand of JAYSLK010000562.1, from coordinate 626 downwards.
CGTTCCGCCTCCCCGTGTTGCTCGCCGACGTCGAGGGATTCGCCTACAAAGAGATCGCCGAGATGCTCGACATTCCGATCGGCACAGTGATGTCGCGACTTCATCGGGGAAGAAAGGCGATGCAGAAGCGGTTGTTCGACTACGCGCAGGCACGTGGCCTGGTGCCGACAACAGAGATCGCGACCCATGGCTGACTGCAACGAGACACTGCGAGAACTGGATGCCTTCCTCGACATGGAACTGTCGGCAGAGACCCACGTCGCGATCCGTGCCCACCTCGAGGGCTGTCCCGACTGCTTTCAGGCCTTCGACTTCCATGCCGAGCTGAAGCTGATCGTGTCTCAGAAGTGCCAGAACGATGAGATGCCCGCCGGCTTGCTCGCTCGATTGGAGCAGTGCTTCGGCGAAGCCGACACCGAGGACGGCGCGGGGATCGTCGACGATCCGTACGCGGCGAGCGACGAGATGAACGCTGGTCCCGACGGCGCGTGAGCGGACTGGCGGGATCGCCTGCGTCGATTGGCTCGATCTGGTGCGCTGTTGGCTACGCTGACGCCCATGCTTCTGGCCGTCATCTGGCACTGGTGGATCGGTGTACTGCTCACCCTCGCGTCCGTCTTGTTCGT
>JAYSLK010000561.1:0-3072 GCA_043725585.1 Actinomycetota bacterium | reverse complement strand
ACTCATCCGACCTGCACTTCGAACACTCCTGGTGGTGATGTCGCAATGAACGACCGACGCCCCTCGCAACGCCTCCGCCCGAGCCTCGCTCGTCGGGCTTTGCCTGCCATCGTGCTCACGTCGGCCAGCGGATTCCTGCTGAGCGCGCTCGACCACCCCTCCACGGTCGTCGACGCAGGCAACCAGGACGCGAGCAGCACCGACGGATCCGCAGCCGGCGTCTCGATCACACCGGCCACACCGGCCACACCGGCCACACCGGCCACACCGGCCACGATCCCTGTCGCGTCCGACACTGCCAGCTCCACGTCCACCGACGCACCGCCCACCACCGAGCGCGCGCCGGACACGGCGCCAGCAGAGACGGTGCAGGCAGAGAACGCGTCCGTGACGTCGATGGTTCCAGCAGCTCCGGCCTGCACCACCTACAACGGGCCCACCACGAACACGAGGTGGGGGCCCGTGCAGGTGCGGGCTTCCGTTGCCCCCGACGGGACGATCTGCTGGGCCGACGCCATCGTCACGCCTGACAGCAAGTCAAAGTCGGTCCAGATCAACAACCGGGCCGTGCCGGTGCTCGACGAAAGAGCGTTGACTGCGCAGGGAACGAACTTCGATGGGGTGTCCGGCGCCACGATCACCAGCAACGGGTACAAGCAGTCGCTCCAGGCGATCCTCGACGCGGTCGCATCGGGACAGATCGGATGAAGACCACTTCTCGGACCGTGGTGCGCCAGGAACGTGTGATGGGCACGATCGCCAGCATCCATGTGCATCATGCGGTCGATGCGAGCAACGTCGAACGCGCCATCGACTCGGTGTTCGACGAACTGCGTCGCCTCGAGCAGATCTTCAGCACCTTCGTGCCATCGAGCGAGATCAGCCGCGTGAACCGTGGTGAGCTCGACATCGTCGAGTGCTCCCCCGAGGTGATCGACGTGCTCGACGCGTGCACCTGGCTCGAGCACGCGAGCGGTGGTGCATTCGACATCCGCGCTCGCGGCCGTCTCGATCCTGCGGGGTTCGTCAAGGGGTGGGCCACCGAACGGGCCAGTCAGCTGCTCGTCGACAGCGGCCTGGAACACTGGTACCTCGCGGTGGGCGGCGACATCATCGTGCACGGTCGTCCCGCTGAGCATGATCGCTGGACGATCGCCATCGCCGACCCGACGAAGCGACGAACCGTCGTCACCGGCATCACCGTCGCGAGCGGTGCCGTGGCCACGTCGGGAACCGCCGAGCGCGGCCACCACCTCTGGGGTGCGGCCGGCGCCGACGCTGATACCTGGGCATCGGTGACCGTGATCGGCCCGTCGCTCACCTGGGCCGATGCATTCGCCACCACCGCGTGCGCAATGGGTGCCGGCGGGCTCGACTGGGTGAACCAGTTCGACGCCTACCGAGCCTTCGCCGTGACCCACGACGGCGAACTGGTGAACACCTGCGCGGCCTGATCGGCGGGCCTCACGCACCCGACATGGTCATGTCGCCGATGACGAGGCTGACCCCGGCTGCCCTCATCGGCAGCCAGTCGATGTCGCCACCCACCTCGACGAGGTCGAGCAGCATGCGCTGCAACGTGGAGGCGATGGTGAACTCACGGACCGGAGCACCGATCTGGCCGTTGGAGATCATCAGCCCTGAGGCTCCGGTGGAGAAATCACCGCTGATCGGATTGACGCCGCTGTGCAAGCCCGACACCTGTTGCACCAGCACGCCGTCGCTCACATCGGCGACCAGCTCCGCCTGTGATCGCGCACCCGGTTGCACCTGCAACGCCAGACAACCGACACCCGGCGTGCCCTTGAATCCGCCGCGCACGGCATTGCCGGTGCTGACGGTGTGAGCGCGCCGGGCGCTGTAGCTGTTGTGCGCGAAGCCGCGCAGCACGCCACCGTCGACGAGCACGTTGCGGCGCGCTGCCAGACCCTCTCCGTCGAGCTCGGTCGCGGTGTAGGCCAAGGGGTTCGTCGGATCGTCGACAAGAGTGAACAACGGGCTGGCCACCGACTCGCCCATCCGGTCCTTGAACAGGCTCCGGCCCTTGATGACGGCTTCGCCGTTCAGCGTGCTGGAGATGATGCCGAGGAACTGCGCAGTGACATAGGGATCGAGCACCACCGTGAGCCGTCGGCTCGACGGCTTGGTCGCTCCGAGCAATCGGGTCGCGCGATCGGCAGCCTCTTTGGCTGCCTTGGAGAGGTCGAACTCGTCGGGCGAACGACCGACGCTGAAACCGAACCCGGTCTGGGTCTCGTCGCCGTCGTCAGCGAGGGTGCTGACACTCACGTAGCAGCCGTTCTCTCGACCCGAGCGACGAATGCCACTCGTGGTCGCGACGGCATTCTCGGCGGCAACATCGCTGTAGTTCGCGTCGTCGATGCGCACCCGGGCATCGGCCGCCAGGGCAAGCCGCTCGAGCTCCTTGGTGAGCTCGATCTTGCGGTCGGTGGTGTACTCGGCGAGCACGTCGCTCCACAGCTCCTGGCGAACCACGTCGACACCATCGGGTTCGGCGAGTCCGGCCCACTCGTCGGGTGTGCCGAACTCGACGTTGTCGCGCGCCTCGGCCAACACGTCGGCGATCGCCTGCTGATCAAGGGTGCCCGCATACGCAAAGCCCGTTCGGCCGTCGCGGATGACGCGGATGCCGATGCCCTCGCTCTGTGCGCTGACGAAGTGCTCGATCTGGCCCTCGTACACACGGATGTCGGTCTCGCTGTCGCGAGACACGTAGGCCTCGAGCTGTTCGCCGGGCTTCGCCTGGCCGATCACCGCGTCGGCGATCTTCTGCAGGGTGCTCTCGAAGTCGCTCACGCCGCGGTGCCGCCGATCGTCATCGACTTCACCCGGAGCGTTGGCTGGCCGTCGCCGACCGGCACGCCTTGGCCGTCCTTGCCACAGGTGCCCGGATTGCCCATCGCGAAGTCGTTGCCGAGCAGGTCGATGTCGCGCAGGACCTGCGGGCCGTTGCCGATGAGGTTGCCCTCGCGGAGCGGCTCGGTGATCTCGCCGTTCTCGATCAGGTACGCCTCGGTCATGCCGAACACGAAGTCGCCGGTGGCGGTGTTC
>JAYSLK010000560.1:0-8858 GCA_043725585.1 Actinomycetota bacterium | reverse complement strand
CATCACGCTTGGCCGGTCGGTGACCGCTTCATGATCCTCAACCGTGGCCATTCCCTGGGCAACTTCGCGAAGGACGAGATCGACCGCGACTCGCTGGTGAAGATGATGGCGGGCGGCGCCGAACTCGACGCGTTGACCCACGAGCTCGAGCGATCCAGCTAGATGCGTCGGTCGAGTCCACCAACGAACTGACGAGTCCCCCCGATGACGAATCCCCCCGACGACCAATCGGCGCCCTTCAATCTGCAGGATCTCGAGATCCTCACATTCGGCCGCTCGTCCGTCGACCTGTACCCCGAACAACATGGCGTGCCGCTGGCCGACGTCTTGACGTTCCGCAAGTCGATCGGCGGAAGTCCCACCAACGTCGCTGTTGCTTCAGCACGCCTGGGGCGGCGGGCCGCGGTCATCAACCGCGTCGGTGACGACGCGTTCGGGGCCTACATACGCCAGGGGCTGCGCAGTTTCGGCGTACATGACCGGTTCATCGACACCGACGACTCACTGTCCACCCCCGTGGTGTTCTGCGAGTTGATGCCGCCCGAGGAGCCGTCGCTCTTCTTCTACCGTAAGCCTCGTGGTCCTGAGATGAACATCTCGACGATCGATCTGCCGATGGACGCGATCCGGTCCGTCCCGGTGTTCTGGCTGTCCGGGTCCTTGTTCGCCGAGGAACCGTGCCGCTCAGCGGCGATGGCTGCACTCGCCGAACGTGGGCGTGCGAACCACACGGTGATCGACCTCGACTACCGGCCGATGTTCTGGGAGTCGCCCGAACAGGCCGCCGAATTCATCTCACCGTCCATCGAGTTCTGCACCGTCGCCGTCGGCAACCGCGACGAGTGCGAGGTCGCCGTCGGGACGAGGGTGCCGGACGAGGCCGCAGATCGATTGCTCGAACGAGGTGTCTCGATGGCCATCGTCAAACTCGGGGGCGACGGGGTGTTGGTGGCGACACCCGAATCGAGGACCGTCATCGCGCCCAAGCGGGTCGACGTCGTATGTGGTCTCGGTGCCGGCGACGCGTTCGGGGGCTCGCTTGCACACGGTCTCCTCGCTGGTTGGGACCCTGCCCAGATCGTGCTGCGTGCCAACGCCGCGGGAGCGATCGTGGCGGGACGATTGATGTGCTCCGACGAGATGCCGACGGCAGCGGAGATCGACGTCCTGCTGGAAACTGGGCGCATTCCGGAACGGAAGCAGTCATGACGATCATCTCCGATGAGATGTGGTCCCAACTGCTCGAGATCCGTGCGTTCGATCCATCGGCGATCGCCACAGCGCTGGCGGCGCGAACCCCCCGTCCGCTGCTCGGGCCCGACGGAGCGACGTTCATCATCGCCATCGATCATCCGGCGCGAGCCATGGTCGGAATCAGCGGTCAACCGTTCGTGATGGCCAATCGTCGCGACCTCCTGGAACGAACCATGACAGCGCTCGCCGATCCCGGGGTCGACGGGGTGATGGCCACACCAGACATCCTCGACGAACTGGCGCTGCTGGGAGCGCTCGACCACAAGGTCGTGTTTGGATCGTTGAACCGCGGTGGTCTGATGGGCTCGGCGTGGGAGCTCGACGATCAACTGACCGCTCACACCATCGATGCGATCGTCGAGCAAGGGCTCGACGGCGCCAAGATGTTGCTCAGGATCGACCTCTCCGATCAACGCTCGAAGCCGACCATCGAGTCGTGTGCGTCGTGGATCACCGACCTTGCAGCAGCGCGGAAGTTGGCCATGCTCGAGCCGTTGCCCTACGTAACGGTGAACGGCAAGGCGATGCTTGATTCCGACGATGACGCGCTGGTGAAGGTCGTCGGTGTCGCGAGTGCACTGGGCTCGACATCGGCCTACACCTGGCTCAAGCTGCCCGCCACCGATCAGATCGAGCGTGTCATGGCCGCGACGTCGCTTCCGGGCCTGATTCTGGGAGGTGCGCCGGGCCCAGATCCAGCATCTGCCTTCGACGAGTGGCGGCGCGCCATGGCCGTTCCGAACGTGCGCGGCCTGGTGGTCGGTCGCTCGCTGCTGTATCCCCCCGATGGCGACGTTGCCGGCGCAGTCGCGACGGCCGCGCACATCGTTCACCCGCGAGGAAGATGATGACCACCCAGAACACACGGATCCGATCGAGCATCGACCAAGACCTGGCGCGGCTCGACGTTGCACGGAAAGCGAGCACCTGATGGCCCGCACGAGTATCGGCATCGCCGTGGTCGGCTTCGGCTGGATGGGACAGGCTCACACCCGCTCGTTCTTACGGATACCGACCCTTTTCCAGGAACGCACCTACGTCCCACGGCTGACCATCATCAGTGACAACGTGCAGGCGAGGGTGGATGAAGCGGTCGAATCGTTCGGATTTCGCGAGGGCACGACCGACTGGATGACCGCCGTGACCCATCCCGACGTCGACGTGGTGTGCGTCTGCGCTCCCAACATGCTCCATGAGCCGATCGCGATCGCCGCAGCCGAAGCCGGCAAGCACGTGTTCTGTGAGAAGCCCGTCGGTGGCACGCCCGAGCAGACGGTCCGGATCGAAGCTGCGAGTCGCAAAGCCGGCGTGATCACCGGGGTCGGCTACAACTACCGCTGGGCACCGCTCGTCCAATACGCGAAGCAGTTGATCGCCGACGGGAAGCTGGGTGAGATCACCAACTACCACGGTCGATTCTTCACGATGTACGGATCGGACCCGATGGGGCTCTTGTCGTGGCGATTCCAACTCGGCGGCGCAGGCCACGGAGTGTCGTCCGACATCCTCAGTCACTCGATCGACCTCGCCCACATGTTGGTCGGACCGATCACGAAGGTGGTCGGCACCGGCCACACTTTCATCCCCGATCGGCCGCTCCCGAAAGCCGGCGGCACGCACTACGAAACCGGTCAACCCGGAGATCCCACCGGTCCGGTGGAGAACGAGGACTACTTCGGCTGCCTCGCGCAGTTCGAGAACGGCGCGCGTGGCGTGTTCGAAGCGAGCCGTACGATCGTCGGCCCTGAGAGCCAGTGTTCGTTCGAGGTCTACGGCACGAAGGGCTCACTGAAGTGGAACCTCGAAACGATGAACGAGCTACAACTCAACCTGGTCGGCAGCCCTGCCCGTGGGTACACCACGGTGTACGCGGGCGACCGCTATCCGTATCACGGTCACTTCGTACCCGGCGACGCAAACGCAATCGGCTACGAGGATCTCAAGGTCATCGAGGACTATGAGTTCCTGTCATCGGTAGCGGCGGGGACCCAGCACCGTCCTGGTTTTGCTGAAGCCGTCGACTACGTCAGTGTGCAAGACGCTCTCCTGCGGTCGTGGCAGAGCGAACGCTGGGAAACCGTCACCAACCTCGCGAGCCGCTGAAGTGGGCATCAGACTCCCGAACCATCGAAACAAGAAGGTCGCATGAGAACTCAACGCCTGACCGTCGCTCAGGCCATCGTCGGGCACCTCGTCGCGCAACGCACCGAACTCGGCGATGGCACCGAGGCCCAACTCTTTCCAGGCGTCTACGGAATCTTCGGCCATGGCAACGTGACCTGTCTCGGCCATGCGCTCGAACAGGTCCGTGAGATCCTGCCGACTTGGCGAGGGCAGAGCGAGCAAGGCATGGCGTTGGCTGGCGTGGCCTATGCCAAGGCGGTCCGCCGGCGACAGATCATGGTGGCGACCTCATCGGTCGGTCCGGGGGCGACAAACATGGTGACGGCGGCAGGTGTCGCGCACTCGAATCGGTTGCCGCTCCTGCTGATCTCCGGCGACACGTTCGCCTCGCGCTCCCCCGACCCCGTGCTGCAGCAAGTCGAACACTTCGGTCATCCGTCGACGACGGTCAACGACGCGTTCCGAGCAGTCACGCGTTACTGGGACCGGATCACCGTGCCGGATCAAGTGCTCACGTCGCTGCCACAGGCCATCGACACGATGCTCGATTCTGCGGAGTGCGGACCGGCGTTCTTCGGACTCCCGCAGGATGTCCAGGCGATGGCATTCGAGGTACCGCAGGAGTTTCTCGCGCCCAACGTGCACCGCATCGTTCGCGCTCGGCCTGACCGTGGACAACTCGCCGCAGCGCGACACGCCCTCCTGCACGCACGGCGTCCGCTCATCCTTGCTGGCGGGGGCGTCCACTATTCGTTTGCCGAAGCAGAGCTGATGTCGTTCGCGGAACGACACAACGTCCCAGTCGTCGAAACGGTTGCCGGGAAAGCAAGCCTGATCGCGTCGCATCCGTTGCATGCCGGACCGATCGGTGTCACCGGTTGCGCGTCGGCCAACACTCTCGCCCAAGAGGCCGACGTCATCCTTGCCGTCGGCAGCCGACTCGAAGACTTCACGACTGGTTCGTGGACCTTGTTCCAAGACCCTGGGGTGCAGATCATCGGTTTGAACGCCGCTCGATTCGACGCTCGCAAGCGCAGGTCGCTGGCGCTCACCGCCGACGCGCGCGAGGGACTGAGTGAACTCGGTGCTCAGTTGGGCGACTGGCGTGCCGACGATGCGTGGACCGAACGAGCCGCCTCGCTCACAGCCTCGTACCACCTCTACATCGACACGATTGCGGCGCCGAGCGACGACAGCGAGACCGTGACGTACGCCCAGGTGGTCGGTGCGGTCGATCGCAACAAGCAGCCTGGCGACTACGCACTCGCTGCCGCTGGGGGCTTTCCAGGTGAGGTCAACAACGGATGGCGGGCCACCGAACTCAACAGCTTCGACTGCGAGTACGGGTTCTCGTGCATGGGGTACGAGATCGCCGGCGGGTGGGGCGCCAAGATGGCCATGCCCCACGGTGAAGTGATCGTCTTCGTCGGCGATGGCTCGACGATGATGATGAACTCTGATCTCTACAGTTCGGTGTTGTCTGGCCACAAGATGATCGTGATCATTTGCGACAACGGCGGATTCGCGGTCATCAACCGACTCCAGGTCAATCAGGGCGGAGTGCCCTTCAACAACCTGCTCGAAGATTGCAAGGGCGATGCGGGTGTTCGAGTGGACTTTGCCGCCCTGGCTGCGGCGCAGGGCTGCAACAGCGAGACCGTGAAGACCGTGGCCGAACTCGAGGCGGCGATGGTTCGGGCGCGTGCGTCGGATCGCACCTACGTGATCGCTCTCCAGACCCACCCGTACAAGTGGACCGAGGGCGGTTGCTACTGGGAGGTCGGCGTTCCCGAGGTTTCGAGCCGCCCAGAGGTCGTCGCGGCGCACCATCAGGTGGTCACCGGAAAAGCCCAGCAACGTCGGGCCTGACGGTGGCGCCCTCACCATGTCTTCCTTGATCACCTCACTTCTGGAAGGCCGCACGATGCGGTCGTATTCGCTCGTCGGCCCCGAAGCCGCGCAGGCCAAGGCGAACGGGCTGGCAGGGGCCGAATGGTTCCGTCCCCACATCGATCCAGATCGACTTCGCGAACTGACCGAACGCACCAACGCGCGCGCCGTGTCCGATGTCGTGGTGTGGATCCTGTTGGTCGTCGGATTCGCTGTCACCGCAGTGGCATCGCTCGGGAACTGGTGGGCGATACCGATGTTCATGGTCTACGGAGCCGTCTCAGCAGGCGCAGCCGACGCCCGCTGGCACGAGTTCGGGCATGGCACAGCTTGCTCGTCCGAGCGAATCAACAAGGTGGTCTATGTGTTCGCGTCGTTCTTGATCTGGCGAGGGCCCACACTCTGGCGGTGGTCGCACGTGCGCCACCACAGCGACACGATCATCGTCGGCAGGGATCCTGAGATCCAGGTGGGGCGGCCCCCCACGATTCGCAAGGTGTTGCTGAACTGCACACATCTACTGAACGGTTCGAGGGGTCTGTGGCGGCTGATCCGCCACGCCGCCGGCAACATCGATGCCGAGGCACTCGATTTCGTGCCGCAGAGTGAGCTCCGCAAGATGGTGTGGGAATCGCGCACGTTCGTTGCGATCCTGGCGATCACGGTCGGTGTCTCGATCGCGACCGGCAGTGTTGTGCCGATCCTGATCATCGGGCTCCCCGCGATCTATGGCGCCTGGTTGATGGTGTTCTTCGGCATGACGCAACACCTCGGCCTACGGGAGGACCTGCTCGATCATCGGGCCAATACTCGAACTGTCCTGATGAATCCGCTGTTTCGGTTCCTCTACCTCAACATGAACTACCACGTCGAACATCACCTGTTCCCGTCGGTGCCGTACTACCGCCTGCCGGCCCTCCACACAGAGATCAAGAGTGCGCTGCCTGCTCCCAGCCCGAACATGTGGCACGCGTACCGCGAGATCATCGGCGAACTCCTCCGTCAGCGCAAGGACCCGACTCACGAACTCTCAGGGCGCGTCATTCCGAAACTCGCGCCCGCGGCCGGCGCTTCGGCCGAAAGGTTCGCTACTCAGCTGCCGGATGGCACGCTCGACCTCGGATCGGTCGAATCGATCCCGGTTCATGCCGTTGCCAGGGTGGACCTCGGGGCGCAGACCTTCGTCGTCGCTCGGATCGGTGACGAGGACTTCTGCGTTCTGGATGGGACCTGCACACACGGCGCCGCACACCTCGCTGACGGGGTGTTGGTGGATGGCCAGATCGAGTGCCCGAAACACAATGGGCGATTCGATCTGAGGAGTGGTGCACCGTGTCGGGCACCCGCGAGAGAACCCATCAGCACCCATCCAGTCACGGTTGCAGCCGGACGAATCACCATCCCACGACCACGACCACGACCACGACCGCAGCCACAGCCACAGCCACAGCCATGAGCGAACGGCCGCACTCTCCACCGCTGGCTACCTGGCTTGCGAGAAGGATCCCGACATGAACGACTCCCCCACGCCAACGATTCGTTTCGCCGTCCTCGGCTGCGGCCGAATCGGCACCATGCATGCCGAGATGCTGGCCAAACGCGTCCCTGGTGCGTCCGTCAGCGTGGTGTTCGATTTGGTCGCAGCATCGGCGGCGGCCGTTGGAGGTTCGGTCGGCGCCCGCGTCGCGGCGTCGCTCGCCGACGCCGTGACTGCTGACGACGTCGACGCGGTGGCGATCTGTACCAGCACCGATACCCACGTCGACGCGATGATCGCGGCCGCGCACGCGAGCAAGGCAGTGTTCTGTGAGAAGCCGGTGTCGCTCAACCTGGCCGAAGTCGACCGAGCGCTCGCCGCGGTCGCCGCCTCAGGTGTGCCATTGCAGATCGGTTTCAATCGCCGTTTCGATCCGAGTCACAAAGCCGTCGCCGACGCAGTGAGGCGCGGTGCCATCGGTGACGTGCACCTCTGCAACATCACCAGCCGTGATCCAGGCCCGCCGCCCATCGAGTACGTCGCCACGTCCGGCGGGATGTTCAACGACATGACCATCCACGACTTCGACATGGCTCGGTACATCACGGGAAGCGAGGTGATCGAGGTGTATGCGCAGGGCGCCGTCCGCGTCGACCCTGCGATCGGTGACGCAGGAGACATCGACACGGCCGTCGTCGTCCTCACTCATGCCAGCGGTGCCATCACCACGATCAACAACAGCCGCAAGGCGGCCTACGGTTACGACCAGCGTGTCGAAGCATTCGGCTCGATCGGTTCAGCGGCATCGAACAACTACCACCAGTCCAACAGCGTGATCGCCACCAGCGACGGTTACCGCCAGCCCCCGCTCGAGAGCTTCTTCCTCGAGCGATACAAGCAGAGCTATCTCGACCAGTGGGATGCATTCGTCGGGATGGTGAACACCGGCGGGCCGAGCCCGGCCTCCGGGGCCGACGGCCGTGCACCCCTGGCCATCGCCGCGGCCGCATCGAAGTCGATGAATGAAGGCCGATGCGTCCGCATCGGCGAAGTCGAAACCGGAGGCGAGGGCAGATGAGAGACACTCCGATCGGCCCGATGAAGGAGACGGACACGGCTCACCACCGCGCCCGCCATTTGGACGGCACAGTTCGCATCTCAGTGACACCCGAGGATGCAGGCTGGGAGTACCTGAGCTTCGCAGTGGTGGAACTGAGCAGGGCTCAGACGTATCGGTCGATCTTGACCGATCAGGAAACGGCAGTGGTGCCGATCTCGGGCTCGGGCATCGTGCGGGCCGGAAAACAGACCTTCGTGATCTCGCGGACATCGGTGTTCGAAGAGATGCCGCACATCGTGTACGCACCCCCGGGCACCACCATCGACGTCACCCCCACCGAACCGGACGGCAGCTTCGAGTTCGCAATCGGCTCCGCTCCAGCAGAGGGCAAGTACCCGATCCGATTGATCGACCCCAGTCAGATGAAGAGCGAGTTGCGCGGCGGGGGTTCTGCGTATCGTCACGTCAATCACGTCCTTGCGCCGCCCATCGCCGCCGAGCGGCTGATTCTGTACGAGGTCTACGTCCCTCGCGGCAGCTGGTCGGGCTGGGCGCCGCATTGTCACGACGGTCGTGACGGCTCGCCGTACCTCGAAGAGACGTACTACTTCCGGCTCGACCCCGCGGACGGCTTTGCGATGCACCGCAACTGGCGTCACGACGAAGGATTCGAAGAGCACTTCACCGCCCACGACGGCGAAACCGTGCTGGTGACGAAGGGGTACCACTCCAGCGTGGCGTGCCCGAGTTCGCACATGTTCTTCTTGAACTTCCTGGCGGGAGAGCTCGTCGATGAACAGCGCAGCACCCCACCGTGCTTCGACGAGAAGTACACGTGGATCCACGACGATTGGGATCGAGACGCATGGAGCCTTCCCGTCGTGACCAAGCCGGTGGTGTAGCGATGTCGATCGCTGATCTCTGCGATGACCGTGGAAGATTGTCGATCCTGGCCATCGATCACCGCGACTCCTTGCGCCAGTTTCTTCGACCGGACGATCCTGATTCCCTGGCACCGGGAGAGATCACTGCTCTCAAGATCGAGCTCGTCCG
>JAYSLK010000559.1:0-5071 GCA_043725585.1 Actinomycetota bacterium | reverse complement strand
CCCACTTGGCGCACCTCGTCGAATCGGTCCTGGGGAACGAACGCATGTGTGAACGGCTGGTAGGGGAACACCGACCAGAGCAGTGCGTCGGTCGCTTCGCTCCACGCCGGCTGGTAGATGTGAATCGCGCTACGCCGGAACTGAGCAGACCGCGGTATCGATGCCTCGCCGGTCCAGTAGCCGGGAATGTCGTCGTCGTTCCAGTCGTCGGTGACCTTCGGAGGGGTCAGCGGGTGACTGGTGAAGACCATCGCATCCTCGTCGATCGCAGCTTGCCAGACGTGCACCTGATCGCGCATCTCGCCGAAGCGATGGTCGAGCACGCTGGCCAAGCTGACCTTGGCGTGCCGATACGCGTAGGTGTTGGCCTCGCCGAGGAACCCGAAGTTGACGATCGAGTCGAACTGGTGGAGCCAGGTTCGGATCCGCTCCGGATCATTGTCGTTGATCGCCGCAATCAACTTGATCTGCTCGAACAGCTTCGTATCCCACAACCGGTGTTCGGTCGCCTGTCCCACACTCGTGCGAGCCATCTGCCACAGACCCAGACCACCGAGGCTCCACCAGAACGGCAGGTTCGCCGGGTCGTCGAAGTCCTTTCCGTACGGTGCGACGGGCGCGTCTTCGAGCGAGGCGTTGCCGTCGAGGAACACACCGTGGCGCTCACGCACCACGCTCTCCTGGTCGTCGATCGCGATGTCGACGAGCAGTTGCGGTGGCCGGTACCGCGTGCCGGCGGCGAGGAATGTCGCTCCGCCGTCGGTGCGGCTCTGGTAGTCGGCATCCGTGTCGTCGAACAGGAACTTCGTGGTGCCGAAGGTGTCCTCGTCGAGCGATGACATCTTGTCCTTCTTGTAGGTGCGCCCACGTGGTGCGGTGTAGCAGCCGGACTGGGTGTGGGCTGCCATGTCGAGCACGCACAGATCGAGAGCCATCGCTGCCGCTTGAACCAGTTCCGGATCATCGGCTTGTTCGGCCAGCAGATGGAGCGGGGTGACGTTCTTCAACATGTAGACGTTGCTGTGCCATTCGAAGAACCCCAGCTGCGCACGCTCGCGGACCCACTCGAGGATGCGCGGTTTCGCTCGTGCCATGTGCTCGGCACCGGTCGATCCGGTGACGGTGAAGACCTCGTCGGGATAGCGCTGCCCGCCGATGTACTCGAGCACGAGGTTGATCACGATGTGGTTCTCGGACCAGTACCAGAGTTCGTCGAGGCGATCGGCGGGCAGGGGGTCGTCGTATCGGTACCGGTTGGCGATGATCCGCTGGTGGATCGCCTCGATCACCTCCGGTGCTAGCACGGTGCTCGGGGTGTCACCCTGTCCCAGCGCCAGCACCCAGTGGAGGTACATCAGGTCGAAGTCGCGGGTGTCCTGCCAGTCGTCGATCTTGGTGAACACTGCGCCGAGGCTGTCGACGGTGACGTCGTCGATCGCCCACGCGTACTCAGCGTCTCGAGTCGCGCGTGCCAGATGCGCCGCGATGCCCACAGGGCCGTCGATGTCCGCGGTCTGCGTGGCGAACTCGAGGTACGCCGTGGCCCGTTGCTGGAAGACGGCTTCGTCGATCAGCCCTGGGCTCCCTGGCGGAGCGAGGATGGTCGTGGCGGGCGCCGGCGGCATCGTCGTCGTCGTGCTCGCGGGAGCGCTCGGAACGGTCGATTCGATGGCGGCGGTCGACTCGGTGGCAGCCGGATCCGGCACCGCGGTCGTGGACGTCGGCGACGCATCGCCGTCGTTGCTACAACCCGCGACGCCGACGACCAGCGCCGCGGATGAGAGCTTCAAGAACTGGCGTCGATTCCAGTCGTTCGTCATGACAGGTCCCCTCGTGTGATGGTTTTCAGCCGCATGGTGCGGCGAGCAACAGGCCCGGTGCTCCGCCGGATGGTCAGTGCAACCGGCAGCGACACCGCTGTCGCGTCGGTCGAGCCGTTGATCTGTTCGAGGAGCAGCCGCAAGGCGGACGCTCCGAGCTCGTGTGCTGGCGCGGTGACAGTGGTGAGCGGTGGATCGCTCATCGCACCTGCGGCGATGTCGTCGGAACCCACGACCGACAGGTCGTGAGGAACCGACGTGCCGGCGGCGCGGCACCCCGCCATGATTCCCAACGCTTGGACGTCGTTGAACGCGAGCACTCCGGTGATCTCGGCGTCGATCAAGCCGGCCGCGAGCGCGATCCCGGCCTCGAAGTCGGGGCGGACGGGGCCGATCGTCAGCACGCCGTCGAACCGGGCGGCCGCCCGATCACGCTCTCTCGACGACCAGTAGGCCTCCGGGCCCCGAACGATGGCGATCCGGCGATGTCCGAGCTCGCGGAGGTGATGCACACCCAACTCCACGATCGCACGCTGATCGAGCACTGCGGAGGCGACGCCTTGCGATCGACGGTTCACGAACACGACCGGCGTAGCGCCGACGACAGCACGCCACGCCTTCGTCGCTGCCACGGGGCTGCAGACGACGAAGCCGTCGACGCTGCCCGCGAGCGCACGAGCTCCCGAGAGTTCCTCGTCGGCTCGCTGGTCGGTGTCTGCGAGCAACATCGTCACACCGTCTGCTCGACAGCTCCGCTGCACTGCTCGCACGATCTCGGCGAAGAAGGGGTTGGTGATGTCGGGGACCAGCACTCCCACGCTCCCGATGCGTCCTCCCGCCAGCTGGCGGGCTGCACGATTGGGCACGTAGCCGAGGAGCGAGATCGCCTCGTGCACTGCGGCGCGCGTCGGCTCGCCGATCAGCTGAGGGCGGC
The DNA here is from genome assembly GCA_043725585.1 of Actinomycetota bacterium. Classification (GTDB taxonomy): domain Bacteria; phylum Actinomycetota; class Acidimicrobiia; order Acidimicrobiales; family Ilumatobacteraceae; genus VFMC01. The sequence continues at coordinate 2,317 of JAYSLK010000559.1, read as the reverse complement.
TCAGCACACGCGAGACCGTGCTCGCGTGGACACCGGCGGCCTGAGCGACATCGGCGAGCGTGACCACGTGAGCTGACACCTCTCCCCAGTGCCGACTCGGGACGATGGTGGACGAGCCGGCGACCGGCAGCCTACGATGAAGCCGACCGTCGTGCAAGCGCTTGCACAACGAGACGTTCGAAGCGTCGAAAGGACCTCACGACATGGAACTGCCCGCCGTCCGACCTCGCCGGCGCATCACCGGCATGTCGGCGATCCTGCTGCCGCACCACGACGATGGCGGCGTCGATTGGCCAGCCTTCGAGGCGCACGTCGTCCGCACGGCCGAAGCATGCCTCATCCCCGCGGTCAACATGGACACCGGGTACGTGCAGGTGCTCGATCATGCGACGTCGACTCACGTGCTCGATGTTGCGGCGTCGTTGACCGGCGGGCGCTTCGTCGCCGGCGCCTTCGTGGCCGACTCTCCTGGTGACCGTCACGACGCAGCTGCCTTGATGCGTGCGGCGAGTGCGATCACCGACCGGGGTGGCGTCCCGGTCGTGTTCCCGTCACACGGTCTGGCAGCGATGAGCGAGGCCGAGTGGGTTGCGGCCCATGCACAGGTCGGTCACGACGTCGGCCAGTTCATCGGCTTCGAGCTGGGGACGATGTTCGTGCCCTACGGGCGCATCGTCGGCATCGACAGCTACCGGCAGCTGATGGAGATCCCGGAATGCATCGGGGCGAAGCACTCATCGCTGTCACGACAGCTCGAATGGGACCGGCTCCAGCTACGCGACCGGGTGCGGCCGGAGTTCATGGTGTTGACCGGCAACGACCTGGCCATCGACATGGTGATGTGGGGAAGCGACTACCTCCTCGGACTGTCCACGTTCGCTCCGGCGGAGTTCGCCCGACGCGACGCGCTCTGGTCTGCCGGCGATCCCGCGTTCCACGAACTCAACGACCTGCTGCAGTACCTGGGCCAGTTCGCGTTCCGTCCGCCGGTGCCGGGCTACCGCCACGACGCGGCAATGTGGTTCCGACTGCGAGGGTGGGCGGACAGCGATGCAACGCCGCCGAGTGCGCTCCGTCGCCCCACGAGCGACGTCGATGTGCTCGCCGACATCGTCCGTCGACTGGAGGCGTGGGCATGATCCCGCAGGTCCGCAGGCTCGACACCATCGACTCCTTCGTCGAGCATCTCCGCACGCTCGGCATTGATCTGCCGGTGGATGCCGTGGTCGAGCCATCGGGGGTGCTCGCTCAGCCGATCACCATCCGCGACAGCGTCGCCGGCGAACTGCACGTTGCGAACCGGTTCGCGGTGCTGCCGATGGAGGGGTGGGATGGCACGCGCGACGGTCGACCGACCGACCTCGTGCGGCGCCGCTGGCAGCGCTTCGCCGATGGTGGAGCAGGATTGGTATGGGCCGAAGCAACGGCGGTCTGCGCAGATGGCCGCGCCAACCCCAACCAGTTGCTGATCGATGACACCACTGTCGGGCAGCTCGCCGAGCTCCGCCAGTTGTTCGAACACGGTCAGGTCGTCGGTCTTCAGCTCACGCACTCCGGCCGATGGGCAAAGCCCGAGGGAACGCCTGCGCCGCGCACGGCGTACCGGCATCCGCTGCTCGACGCCACCAGCGAAGCGAGCGAGGCCTCGCTGTTGACCGATGGTGAGCTCGATGATCTGGTTGCGCTGTTCGTGCAACGCGCCGTACTCGCTCGAGAGGCCGGCTTCGACTTCGTCGATGTGAAGGCATGCCATGGCTATCTCGGTCACGAACTGCTGAGTGCGTTCGACCGACCCGGCCGATACGGCGGCGACTTCGCCGGTCGCACCCGCTTCATGCGAAGCATCATCGAAGGTATTCGGCTGGCGGCTCCCGGTCTTGCGATCGGAGTTCGGCTGTCCGCCTTCGACTCGGTCCCGTTCGTCCGCGGTGCGGATGGTCGCGGCGTCCCTGCGACCGATGCGGAGTACGGCCTCGCGTTCGGCGCCGATGCGCACGGGCGCGAGCTCGACCTGCGCGAGCCGCTTGCGTTGGTGGAGATGTTGGGTTCGCTCGGTGTCGGCGTGTTGAGCACCACCGCCGGAAGCCCGTACTACTGCCCCCACGTGCAGCGGCCCGCCTTCTTCCCGCCGTCGGACGGCTACATGCCGCCCGAGGATCCTCTCGTGGGAGTCGCTCGGCAGGTCGCCGCAACGGCAGCGCTCGCCCGCTCGGCACCCGGGATGGTGGTGATCGGTTCTGCGTACTCGTACCTCCAGGAGTGGCTGCCGAACGTCGCGCAGGCGGTGGTGGCCGACGGGCAGGCGTCGATGGTCGGC
>JAYSLK010000558.1:0-8700 GCA_043725585.1 Actinomycetota bacterium | reverse complement strand
CGTCAGGGTGCTGAAGGGCTTCGGCGCCGAAGGGGTGCAGGCGGCCAAGCTTCGAGTCGAGGCCGACGACATCCGTCGTGAGTCGCTCGAATCGGCTCGTATCCGCAGCAAGTTCCTTCCGGCGCTCGACCTGCTGCCGAACATCGGGTTGATCGCCGTGCTCGGAATCGGTGGCCATCGAGTGCTGGATGGCGCGATGACTCGGGGCCAGATGCTCGAGTTCATGCAGTACATCGCGCTGTTGATCTTCCCGCTTCGGAACCTCGGCATGACCGTCGCCTTCGGACAGCGCGCAGCGGCAGCGCTGCTGCGGGTGAACGAGGTGCTTGCGACCGTTCCCGAGGTGGCCGACCCGCCGAAGCCTCGATCGCTGCCCCATGAGGGTCCGCCCGGCAGCGTGCGCTTCCGCCACGTCACCTTCGGCTACGACCCGGCGAGCCCGGTGCTGCGTGGCTTCGATCTGACGATCGCACCAGGTGAGTCGGTGGCACTGGTCGGCGCGACGGGCAGTGGCAAGAGCACGGTCGCCAGGTTGCTCACACGGTTCTACGACGTGCAGGACGGCAAGGTGCAGATCGACGGTGTCGACGTGCGCGACCTGCGCCTCACCGAGTTGAGGCACTCGGTCGGCATCGTGTTCGAGGACACGTTCCTCTTCAACGACTCGGTCTTCGGCAACATCGCCTTCGCCAGGCCCGATGCCGACCAGGCCGACGTCGAGCGGGCCGCCGCGTTGGCGGGTGCGCACGACTTCGTGATGCGCCTGCCCGACGGGTACGCCACGGTGATCGGAGAGCGTGGGTTCTCGCTGAGCGGCGGCCAGCGCCAGCGGATCGCGATCGCTCGCGCGATCCTGGCCGATCCGCGGGTGCTCGTGCTCGACGACGCCACCAGCGCGGTCGACCCGTCGAAGGAGCACGAGATCCGTGACGCGATGGCCACCGTGATGGAGGGCCGCACCACGATCGTGATCGCACACCGGCCCGGCACCATCGCGCTCGCCGACACCGTGGTGCTCGTCGACGGCGGCGTGGTGGCGGCATCGGGGACACACGATGAGTTGCTGGCCACGAACGAGCGCTATCGCGAAGTGCTCGCCACGCTGAGCGAAGAGGAGCGCGAGGCAGCCGAAGCGGCAGAGGACGAGAGCCGATCGATCACCGTCCGAGGCCGCGACATGGTGGGCGACTGACATGTGGGCCGGGGGCGCGATCAGCGACGAGGATCGTCTCGACCGCAGCGAGACCGGTCGCGTCTTGCGTCGGTCCATCGAGTTCGCCGAGCCGTACAAGCGGTTCATCTCCTTGGCCGTCGGCTTCGTCACGGTCTCCACGATCTGCACGGTCGCCGGTCCGTTGCTGGTGAAGTACGCCTACGACGAGGGCCTGGAGAAGCAGAACGCCATGGCGTTGAACACCGCGATCGTCGCGTTCCTCGTGGTCGTCGTCGTGAACTACATCGTCGGCCGACAGCAGTACCTGGCAATCAACAATGCCGGCGAGGGCTTCTTGCGCGATCTGCGGGTGCGCGTGTTCGATCGGTTGCAGGCCCAATCGATGGCCTTCTTCGACCGCAACAAGGCCGGTGTGCTCGTGGGGCGCATGACCGCCGACATCGAGAGCATGAGCGAGCTCATCCAGTGGGGACTCCTGCAGTTCGTCCAGGCTGGGCTCTTGCTGGCGATCACCCTGGTGGTGTTGGCGGTGATCAGTTGGGAGCTGACCCTCGTCGTGCTCGTCGTGCTTCCGATCCTCGTGGTCGCCTCGGTGCGGTTCCAACGGCAGTCGAACGAGGCGTATCTCGACGTGCGCGAAAAAGTGGGGCACAACCTGTCATCGCTGCAGGAGAGCATCGCCGGGGTTCGCGTGATCCAGGCGTACGACCGGCAGGACGAGCAGATCCGACGGTTCATCGGCACCAATCGGGCCCTCTACGACTCGCACCTGCACAGCGTCAGGGTCAGCGTGTGGTACTTCGGGTTGGTCGAATGGGTGGGCGTGTTCGCAGTGGCGCTCGTGGTCGGTGTGGGCGGTTGGCTGTCGCACCAGGGCAGCATCACGGTGGGCACCGTGGCGGCGTTCGTGTTGTTGCTGTCGAACCTGTTCGAGCCCGTGCAGCAGCTGTCGCAGCTGTACAACACGGTGCAGTCAGCAGCAGCCTCGCTGCACAAGCTCTATGGCCTGATCGACGCCGAGCCCGACGTGGCGGAGCATCCAAGGCCCTTGGTGCTGCCCATGCGGGGCGCGCTCGTCGCCCACGATCTCAAGTTTCGATACGACGGCGCGGAGCGATCGGCGCTGTCTCATGTGTCGATCGAGGTGGCACCCGGCGAGCGGCTCGCCCTGGTGGGCCCCACGGGCGCCGGCAAGAGCACGCTCGCCAAGTTGCTGGCCCGTTTGTACGACCCCACCGCCGGATACGTCACGTTCGGCGAGATCGACCTGCGGCTCGCGTCGATGGCGTCCTTGCGTGATCGTGTGGTCGTGGTGCCGCAGGAGGGCTTCTTGTTCGGTGGGACGATCTGCGACAACATTCGCATCGCCCGGCCTGGAGCGACCGACGCGGAGGTGGCCCAGGCGCTCGACCGGATCGGCGCACTCGATCGATTCCAGGAGTTCGCCGATGGGCTCGAGACCGAGGTGCGCGAGCGCGGCTCGCGGCTGTCGGCAGGCGAGCGTCAGCTGATCTCGCTGGCTCGGGCCGCTCTCGTCGACCCCGCGGTGCTGGTGCTCGACGAGGCGACGAGCAACCTCGACCCGGGCACCGAAGCGGTGGTCGAGCGAGCGCTCGAGCACCTCATGACCGGCCGCACGGTCATCGTGGTGGCCCATCGTCTGTCGACGGTGCGCCGCGCCGATCGGATCGCCGTGGTCGATCACGCCAAGCTGGTCGAGGTGGGAACCCACGACGAGCTGGTCGAGCTCGGAGGCCGCTACTCGGCGCTTGCGTCGGCGTGGGCACGGTCGCAGCCCAACGTGTGACCCGGCCCCCGAGTGTCAGCCACCACCCCGGGGTGGTGGCTGGCACTCGGTTCGACACGCTGGGACTCGGGCGTGCGGCTGGGACTCGGGTGTGTGGGTCGTCAGGCCTTGGTGAACACGAGGACGAACTCGAGCAGGCCGTCGTCCTTCACGGTCGCGATGCCGTTGGAGGGGTCGGGGATCTCGTAGTCGGAGAACAGGACCGGGATCGAACCGAGCACACCGATTCGGTCGCCGTTCCACTGGGCCGTCACCTCGAACGTGACGCTCCTGGTCACGCCGCGCAAGGTGAGGTCGCCGGTGGCTGTCGCCGTGATCTGTTCGCCCTCGACCGGGACCGCGCCGAAATCGATCGGCGAGGTGAGCACGAACGTCGAGGTGGGGAACTCGTCGGTGCTCATGATGCGGTTGCGGAACTGGCCGTCGCGCCGGGTGCTGTCGCTGGTGACCGTCGCCATCTGCACCGTGAACTCGGCTGCCGTGACTTGTGCGCCATCGAGGGTGTCGAGGGTGAGCGTGCCCGTGACCTGGTTGGTGCGACCCGCGCCCTCGGTGTCGATGCCTCCCAACACCTCGCTCACGCGATAGCCGAGTTCTGATTCGTCGGTGATGTTCCACACGCCGTCGACGGAGACGGTGGCCGGTGCAGACGTCGCGGCGGGGAGAGTGTCGGTCGTTGCAGTGCTCGCCTCGGGCGATGGGGAGGTCGCGGGAGGCTCGATTGCCTCGACAGCGGTGGTGCTGGCCCCGAGCGCGTCGGCGAGGTCGCCGGAGTCGAATGCCTGCGGAGCGTCTTGCTTGATGAACAGGATGTAGCCGTAGCCACCGAGCACACCGAGCACGGCGAGGACGGCGATGCCAAGGACGATCTTCTTCGTTCGACTCAACGGGTGCTCCTCGATCTGTGGCCAAAGCAGTAGGCGACCGGGTCGGCCACCGGTGGACCACGGATCGGCCCCGGCCAGGGTGATCACGATGATGTCAGAGGTTGCGGGCGCAAACACATCGCTGCGGGTAAGAGCTGTGCGAGAAGTGGTCCTACGACCAACGATTCGGTCGAGGTCGGCTCGGGTCGCCGTGGGCAGGGCACGAGGGAGCGCCTCGCCTCTCACGACGCGACGCTCGGCGAACTCGGGTGTCCGATCTCTCACCCTGCCCGACCGGTCGATACCGTGCCCGGATGCCTCGTGACCGCATCTACACAAAGGCCGGCGACGACGGCTCCACCGGCTTGTTCTACGGCGGCCGGGTCGCGAAGGACAGCGAGCTCCCCTCGGCCTACGGCACCGTCGACGAGGCCCAGGCGGTGCTCGGTCTGGCACGGGCCCACGCGGGCAGCGGTTCGGCGGTCGATGCGCTCCTGGTGCCGATCATGCGCGACCTGTACGTGCTGATGGCCGAGCTGGCCACCCTGCCCGAGAACCGCGGCAAGCTGCAGCCGGGCCTGTCATCGGTGACCGACGGAATGGTCGCCGCGCTCGAGACCACCATCGACGACCTCGACGAGCAGTTCGAACACCCCACCGAGTTCGTGGTGCCCGGTGGCGATGTCGTCGCCGCCTGGCTCGATCTCGGCCGTACCGTCGTGCGTCGTGCCGAGCGGCTCTCGCTTGCTGCTGCGCTGCCCCCGTCGCAGGTGGTGCCGTATCTCAACCGTCTCTCGGACCTTCTGTGGACCATGGCGCGATGGCACGAAGGCGCCAGCATGGTGGCGAAGGATGTCTGACGAGTCGGCGGTGCTGATGGCGGCGTCGGTGACGGTGCGGTCTGCACCCGCCGTGATCCACCGTGATCCACCGTGATCCACAACCACGCCAAGCGGTCGGTTTTCCGGCAGACTTCGTGCCCATGAGCACTCTGTCGCCAACCGGGATCAGTTCCGGGATCAGTTCCGGGATCAGCCGCGAGACCGATCGCCAGATCACCGTCGACGTCGTCAAGTCCCTCCCGCGCACCGTCGAGGCCATCGGTCTTGCGGTGGCCACCACCGGAGCGGTTCCGCGCCAGCTGGGTCTCAGCCGCGCGGTGCTGGCGGCGCACGGCTTCGAGGGCAAGGTCGGTCAGGTGCTCGTCGTGCCGGCCGGCACCGGACCCACGCTGATCGCTGTCGGCATCGGCGATCCGGCAGCGATCACGGCCAACAGCCTGCGCAACGCCGCCGCCGCCCTCGTGCGTGCGGCCGGCAAGCGCACCAGCCTCGCCACGGCGCTGGCCGACATCGAAGGTGTCGACTCGAAGGCCGCGGGCCAAGCCATCGCCGAGGGCGTGCTGCTCGCGGCGTACAAGTACATCGGGCTCAAGACCGACACCTCTGGCGCCACCACGCTCACGCACGTGAGCCTGGCCGCCGGCGACAGGCGCGGCCCGGGCGTTCGTGCGGGGGTCGAGCGCGGCCAGGTGACGGCCCGGGCAGTGGTCCTCGCCCGCGACCTGGCCAACACCCCGCCGGCCTACCTGACGGCACGGAAGATGGCCGAACGCGCGGTCGCCGTGGCCGCTGCGTCTGGCATCGGCGTCGAGGTGTTCGACAAGGACAAGCTGCTGGCAATGGGATGCGGCGGCATGATCGGTGTGAACCAGGGCAGCGTCGAGCCGCCGCGCATGGTGAAGCTCACCTACACGCCGAAGAACCCGACCGGTCACCTGGTGCTCGTCGGCAAGGGCGTGATGTACGACTCGGGTGGGATCAGCCTGAAGCCGTCCGACGGGATGCACGTCAAGATGAAGATGGACATGAGCGGCGCCGCCGCGGTGCTGGGGGCGATGAGCACGCTCAAGGCGCTGAAGTGCCGGGCGCAGGTGACCGGTTACCTGATGTGCACCGACAACCTTCCGTCGGGCAGTGCGTTCAAGCTCGGCGATGTGCTCACGTTCCGCAACGGCAAGACCGCCGAGATCCACAACACCGATGCCGAGGGACGCCTCGTCCTGGCCGACGGTCTGTCGTTCGCGGTCGAAGACGGTGCCGACGCCATCGTCGACATCGCAACCCTCACGGGCGCCGCGGTTGCCGCACTCGGTCCGAGGATGGCAGCGGTGCTCGGCAACGACCAGCCGTTCGTCGACAAAGTGAAGGCTGCTGCAGCACGCGCCGACGAGCCGATGTGGCAGCTGCCGCTTGCCAAGGAGTACCGCAAGCTCCTCGATTCACAGGTGGCCGACATGAAGAACATCGGTGGGCCCTACGGCGGCGCGATCACGGCCGCGTTGTTCCTCAACGAGTTCGTCGGCACCACGCCATGGGCGCATCTCGACATCGCCGGTCCGATGGACGTCGACGCGGACGACGGATGGCTCTCCCGAGGAGCCACGGGCTACGGCACTCGCACGCTCATCGATCTCGCACTTGCATACAGCCGGTGATCGCGACCACCGGCTGGACCATTCCAGCTCTCATCATCGGCCTCGTCTGCCTGGTGCTCGGAGCAGAGTTCCTGGTGAAGGGCGCTGCCGCAGTGGCCGCTCGACTCGGCATCCCACCGATCGTGATCGGTCTCACCGTGGTGGCGTTCGGCACCAGTGCGCCCGAGTTCGCGGTCAGTGTCGGTGCTGCGCTGTCCGGCGAGACCGACGTGGCGCTCGGCAACGTCGTCGGCAGCAACATCGTCAACGTCCTGCTCATCCTCGGTGCTTCTGCCGTCGTCGGCGGTCTGGTGGTCTCGGCGCGGATCATCCGCCTCGACATCCCGATCATGGTCGGCGTCGGCGTGCTGGCACTCGTGATGTCGCTCGACAACAGCATCGGCCGCGTCGACGGAGCGATCCTCTTCAGTGGCATCATCGTCTACACCGTGTGGCTCATCCGGGCTGCCCGGAAAGAGAAGCAGGCGGTGATGAGCGAGTTCCAGAGCTCCACCGAGGCGGTGGAGGGCTCGGTGAAGGATCGTCCGCTCCTGGTGCAGATCGGTCTGGTGCTGGTCGGGCTCACGATCCTGGTGGTCGGCTCCCAGTTGCTCGTCAACTCGGCCACCGACATCGCCCTCGACCTCGGCGTGAGCGAGCTCGTCATCGGCCTCACCGTCGTCGCGGTGGGCACTTCGCTGCCGGAGTTCGCCACGTCGATGCTCGCTGCGTTCCGGGGTGAGCGCGACATCGCCATCGGCAACGTGGTCGGGTCGAACATCTTCAACCTGCTGTGTGTGCTCGGTGCCTCGGGTTTGCTCGCCGACAAGGGCATCCCGGTCAGCGATGCGTCACTGCGACTCGACTTCCCGGTGATGCTCGCCGCGTCGATCGTTCTGGTGCCGATCGTGTGGAACGGGTTCACGATCAAGCGGTGGGAGGGGCTCATGCTGGGCGCCTTCTACGTCGTCTACGTCGTGCACCTCATCCTCGATTCGAACGATCACGAGGCGTCGAGCGTGGTCGGCCCGGCCGCGCTCTTCGTCTGCGGGCTGGTGTTGCTCACCTTGTCCGTCGCCGGGTACCAGGGTTGGCGCCGGCACCAGGCGTCGGGTCTCCCGATCCCCTGATCACGGTGCGCGACCGATCGCCGGTCGCGTACGGTGGGGGCGATGAAGGTTCTCTTCGCCACCGCCGAGCTGTCGCCACTCGTCCGCGTCGGCGGCTTGGCCGCAGCGGCTGCCGGGCTGGTCGACGAACTGCGCCGGCTCGACATCGACGTCGAGATCGCCTTGCCCGATTACTTCGGGCTTCCGCTGGTGGAGGAAGACGTCGTCGATCTCGATGTCGCGACCTGGGCGGGCCCGGCTCGCGCTCGCCGAGGTCGCACGTCCGAGGGCTTGGATGTGACCCTGATCGACGTACCGAGCATCAGGCGTTCGCACCCGTACCTCCAGCCGGACGGAGAGGGATGGCCCGACAACGACGACCGGTTCTTCCGCTTCTCGGTCGCCGTCGCCGCTCTCGCCGAGCTGCGAAATCCCGATGTGCTCCACCTGAACGACTGGCACACATCGAGTGCATTGGCGCACCTGGCCACGTCGATCCCGACGATGCTCACCATCCACACGCTCGGCTATCAAGGCCGAGCCAACGCCGGGTGGTTGCGGGCGCTTCCGCATCATCGTGACGCCTTCGAGCAGTTCGGTGACGTCAACCCGCTCGCGGGCGGCATCCGCCTGGCTGATGTGGTCGTGGCCGTCAGCCCGACCTACGCCCGTGAGATCCTCACGCCTGAGGGCGGTTTCGGTCTCGACGGGCTCTTGGCTGATCGTGGTCGAGCCTTGGTCGGCATCCGCAACGGCATCGACACCGAGGCATGGGATCCCGCCAACGATCCGCATCTTCCCGCCCGTTACAGCTCCGCCGACATGAGTGGCAAGCACGACGACAAGGTTGCGCTACGCGATGAGCTCGGTCTTGCGGATCACGCCGGCCCGCTGGCCGTGGTCGTCACGCGGTTGGCGGATCAGAAGGGCGTCGATCTGATCGTGCCGTTGACCGGTCTGCTGGAGCGGATGCCGTGCCAGCTGGCGGTGCTCGGCGACGGCGACGCCAACCTGGCCGCCGCGCTGGCAGCCGCCGCAGCATCGCACCCCGATCGGGTCGCGTTCGTACGGGGCTACGACGAGGCCCTCGCACATCGGCTGTTCGCCGGCGGTGACCTGTTCCTCATGCCCAGCCGCTTCGAGCCATGCGGGCTCGCCCAGATGCAGGCGATGCGCTACGGCACGCTCCCGGTGGTGACCGATGTGGGCGGGCTGCACGACACGGTTGTCGACGTCGACGTCGACCCGTCGCGAGGCACAGGGGTGAT
>JAYSLK010000557.1:0-3131 GCA_043725585.1 Actinomycetota bacterium | reverse complement strand
GTCGACCCCCCGAACGATAGAGTGGGCAACCGCTATGTACGCAGTCATCGAATCCGGCAACAAGCAGGAACGAGTCACCGAAGGTCAGCAGATCCATGTCGATCTGCTCGACGCCGAGCAGGGCAGCGACATCTCGCTCACCCCCGTTCTGCTCGTCGACGGTGACACGGTTCTGGCCACCCCCGACCAGCTCAAGGGCTCGGCCGTCACGGCGAAGGTCGTTGGTCTGGCCAAGGGTCCGAAGATCGACGGCTTCACCTACAAGCGCCGCACGAACCAGCGCCGCCGGTATGGCCATCGCCAGAAGTACACCGTCGTCGAGATCATCTCCATCACGAAGGGCTGACCGCACATGTCGAAGACCAAAGGTGGCGGGTCAACCCGCAACGGACGTGACTCCAATGCCCAGCGCCTCGGCGTGAAGGTGTTCGGCGGCACCCAGCTCAGCGCGGGCACGATCATCGTGCGTCAGCGCGGCACCAAGTTCCACCCGGGCAAGAACGTCGGCATCGGTGGCGATGACACGCTGTTCGCCCTTGTCGATGGCGCCGTGCAGTTCGGCGAGCGCAAGGGCCGCAAGGTCGTCGACGTCGTCCCGGTCGGCTGATCCGACTCGCGGGCCGGCATGGCACGCCTCGATCTGCTCTGGCAGTTCGGGACCAACGACTGATCGAGACCCGGCCCATCGGCCGGGTTTCGTGCTTTTGTGATCACTAGGCTGAACCCATGAGCGAGGGATTCGACAGCCGATCGACGACTCCCGATGACGTCACGGCTGCACGACGAGTGCTCGCCCTGATCGACCTCACCGATCTCGACGACGACTGCACCCCCGAAGCGATCGACGCCCTGTGCGATCGGGCGAACGGCCCGTTCGGGCACACGGCGGCGGTCTGCGTCTGGCCCCGCTTCGTCCGTCGAGCGGCCGAGCGACTGGCCGGCACACCGGTGCTCGTGGCGACCGTCGTGAACTTCCCGGCCGGAGCGACCGACATCGACGTCACGGTCGGCGAAACCGTCCAGGCGCTGGCCGACGGTGCCGACGAGATCGATCTGGTCGTGCCCTACCACGCGTTCCTGGCCGGCGATGTGCCGTCAGCCGAAGCCATGGTGGGCGCCGTTCGCGCCGCCGCCGGACCGCCGGCACGGCTGAAGGTGATCCTCGAGACCGGTGGCTACCCCGACCAGGACTCGGTGCGCCGGGCCACACGGCTCGCGATCGACCAGGGGGCCGACTTCGTCAAGACGTCCACCGGCAAGACCTCGGCCTCGGCGTCGCCCGAGGCCGTACGCACCATGCTCACCGAGATCCGCGACAGCGGCCGGTCGGTGGGCATCAAACCGAGCGGTGGCATCCGCACCCTCGCCGATGCACTGACCTATCTGTCGCTCGCCGACGACATCATGGGCGACCGGTGGGCGAGCCCAGCCACCTTCCGGTTCGGAGCCAGCGGTCTGCTCGATGCCGTCGAGTCGGCCATCATCGGCGACGGGACGTTCGCGTCCGACTCGGCCTATTGACCGACGACCACGGACGGATGCGACCATGTTGCCCCAGGAGATCATCCGAACCAAGCGTGACGGCAAGCGGCTGAGCCACGACGAGATCGACCAGTTCGTCGTCGGGATCACCAGCGGTGCCGTGGCCGATGCACAGGCGGCGGCCTTCGCAATGGCGGTGTACCTGCGCGGGATGGACACCGAGGAGTGCGTGGCGCTCACACGAGCCATGACCGCAAGCGGCACCCAGTTGCGTTGGAGCCTGGACGGCCCGGTGGTCGACAAGCACTCGACGGGTGGCGTAGGCGACACGGTCAGTCTGATGCTCGGGCCGATGGTGGCCGCGTGCGGGGGGTTCGTGCCGATGATCTCCGGTCGCGGCCTCGGTCATACCGGGGGCACCTTCGACAAGTTCGAATCGATTCCGGGCTACCGGGCGACACCCACGATGGCCGAGTTCCGCAAGGTGGTGGCCAAGGTGGGCGTCGCGATCATCGGTCAGACCGCCGATCTGGCACCGGCCGACAAGCGGCTGTACGGCATCCGCGACGTCACGGCCACCGTCGAGAGCATTCCGCTCATCACCGCGTCGATCCTGTCGAAGAAGCTGGCCGCCGGGCTCGATGCGCTCGCGATGGACGTGAAGTTCGGCAACGGGGCGTTCATGCCCACCATGCCCAAAGCACACGCGCTCGCGCTCAGCATCACCGGCGTCGCGAGCGGGGCGGGGATGCCCGCGAACGCGCTGCTCACCGACATGAACCAGCCGCTGGCATCCGTGGCGGGCAATGCACTCGAGATGGTGTACGCGATCGACTACCTGACGGGCGTGCACCGCGAACCGCGCATGCACGACGTGGTGATGGCGCTGTGTGCCGAGATGCTCGTGCTCGGCAAGCTCGCCAAGACGCTGCCCGCGGCGCGCACACGTCTGCAGGCCGCGCTCGACAGCGGGGCCGCGGCCGAGACCTTCGCGAAGATGGTGAAGGCGCTCGGTGGCCCCGGCGACCTGGTCGCCGCCCCGTGGCAGCATCTCGATCGGGCGCCGATCACGATGGCGGTCGAGGCCACGAAGCGAGGAGTGGTGACCAAGATCGACACTCGCGGCGTCGGTCTGGCCGTGGTGGTGCTCGGCGGGGGCCGAACCCGACCGCAGGACGACATCGACCATGCCGTGGGCCTCACCGAGCTGGCGCCGCTCGGCGTCGCGGTCGGCCCCGATCGGCCGCTGTGCGTCGTCCACGCCCGCACCGCAGCTGCTGCCGAGGCTGCGGCTCAGCGCGTGCGCACCGCATACTCGATCGGTCGATCTGCGGCGCCGTCGTCGCCGCCGGTCGGCGCTCGGATCGTTGCTCCCGCGCGTTCGGCTTGAGCGGGTCGGACCGGTGGATCCCTCGTTGTCGCAGGCGGTCGGCGACAACATCGAGTGGTGCGATCTCGTGTGTCGCAGCCTCGAGGTGGGGACGGGTCGTTCGGATGTGCTGTGGTGGTGCGTCGACGAGGCTCCGCCGCTGTACCCCGATGTGATCACCGCACGCCCGGAGGTTCCGCTCGACGCGCTGTTCCAGCTGATCGAGCAACGGCCGACATGCACGGTGAAGGATTCCTTCGGTGCGCTCGACCTCACCGGC
>JAYSLK010000556.1:0-3613 GCA_043725585.1 Actinomycetota bacterium | reverse complement strand
CTGGGCGTCGACGGTGGTGGCACCAAGACAGATGTGATCGTCGCCGATCTCGACGGCAACCCGGTCGGCACAGCTCGCGTCGGCTGCACCAATCACGAGTCGATCGGGCTGAGCGCGGCGATGGCCGAGCTGCACAGGGGCGTGCAGCAGGCGCTGACCGACGCCGGGGCGGCCACCCATGATGTGGTCGCCGCAGCGTTCGGGCTTGCCGGGGTGGACTGGTCGAGCGACGAACGGGCGATCGATGCGGAACTCGGCGGGTTCGGACTCGGTGGTGTTCGGACCGTGGTGAACGACTCGATGATCGCCCTCCGAGCGGGCAGCTCGACCGGTTGGGGCATCGTGTCGAGCATCGGCACCGGCGCCGTCACCGCAGGGGTGAACCGAGTTGGTGTGCGCAACCGCTCGATGTCGGTCGGATGGGGCGAACCGTGCGGCTCGTCATCCCTCGTCGCCGACGCGCTGCATGCGGTCGCGGCACAGCATCACCGCACCGGTCCACCCACCGTGCTCACCGATCGGTTCCTCGAAGCGCTCGGCGTGGTCGACGTCCTGTCGCTGTTCGAAGGCATCAGCAGGCGGACCCTTCGCGTCGATGGCCGGCTGGCGCCATTGTTGCAGCAGGTTGCCGACCACGGAGACCGTGTGGCGATCGACCTGCTCCACCGAAGCGGAGGGCAACACGCGGCGATGGTGGTCGGCGTCGCCGATCATCTGTCGATCCGCGACGAGCACTTCGAACTCGTGACTGCGGGGGGTGTGCACAACGGCGGTGGCCGGTTCGTCGAAGCGTTTGCGGCGCACATCGCCGCCCATTGTCCGAAGGCTGCGATCGTGCCGCTGGTACAGCCTCCGGTCACGGGTGCGGTGCTGCTGGCGCTCGACCTCACACGAAGTCGTCGAGCGTGACCTCGCGGGTCATCCACCAGTAGTCGACCAGACGCCAGGGCATGATCGCGACGATTCGCCCGGCCCGGTTCCGATACCAGTTGGTCATCCCAGGATGGGTCCAGATGAGCTGTTCGTGTTCCGCGTCGACTTTGGCCACGTATGCGTCGTGCACGTCTCGTCGTACTTCGAGCGTCCGAATGCCACCGGCACGCATGCATTGAACGGCGTCGGTGATGTACCGCGTGTGGCACTCGGCCACGAACATGCCGCTGCCACCATGGCCGAGGCCGGTGTTCGGACCACCCATGCAGAACAGGTTCGGGAAGCCGGGCACGGTGATGCCCAGGTACGCAGAGGGGTTCTCGTCGGCCCAGACGTCCGCAAGATCCACACCGTCGCGTCCGGTGATGCCCAGGCGGGCGGCCATCTCCATCACGTGGAACCCCGTCGCGAACAACACCACGTCGGCCTCGCGGTGCGTGCCGTCGACGGTCACGACTCCGTCGAGGTCCATGCGTGCGATCGGATCGGTGACCAACTCGACGTTGGGGCGGGTGAGCGTGCGGAACCACCCGTTGTCGAGCAGGATCCGCTTGCCATACGGGGGATAGTCGGGCATGCACCGCTCGACCAGGTCGGGGTGGCCCTCGAGCTCGCGCTCGATGAACGCCGCCATCTCGACACGATGCCGTTCGTTGCGCCGGTTCATCGAACGCTCGGGGTGCGGCCAGTCGGGATCCTTGCGCAACGTGGACAGGAGACCGTCTCCGTAGCGCCAGAACATCGCCAGCCGAAACCACTCGGCATAGAACGGGAGGTGTTCGAACAGCCACCGGTCGGCCTGCGGGATGTCGTCGCGGTACCCGCCGATGTCGCGCGCCCACTGCGGCGATCGTTGGTACACCGTGAGCGAAGCGACCTCGGCGGCGATGCTCGGCACGAGCTGCATCGCCGTCGCTCCGGTGCCCACGACCGACACGTGCTTGCCGCGAAGGTCGAGGTCCGCCGGCCATCGAGACGGATGTATCACCCGACCGGCGTACTCGTCCATGCCATCGATGTCCGGCATCCGTGGCACGTGGAGCAGACCGATGGCCGAGACCAGCACGTCGGCGACGATCGTTCGCTCGCCGCCGCTCTCGTGCACGAGCACGTGCCATTGCTGCGTCGGCTCGTCCCAGCGAGCGCCGCGTACCTCGGTGCTGAAGTGGACGTGCGGGCGCACCTCGAACTCGTCGGCACATCGCTGCAGGTACTGCTCGATCTCGTCGCGCTTGGAGAAGTAGCGCGTCCACGCGAAGCGCTGCCCGAACGAGTACGAGTATGCGTGGTTCGGCGTGTCGACACCGCACCCGGGGTAGCGGTTGTCCCACCAGGTGCCGCCCACCTCCTCTCGCTGCTCGACGATCGTGTACGCCACACCCGCTCCGCCCAGCGACGCACCCATGGCGATCCCGCTGATCCCGGCTCCGACCACCAGCACATGCAGGTCGCGGTCGGGTGGCGTCGGTGAGGTGTCGGTCGCTCGGCCTGCGGGTGCCGCGAAGCCGAGCTCGCCCCGCATCATCGGCGCGTACTCGGGAGGCACGTGCTCTCCGAGGCACACCGACATCATCCGCTGCATCAGCTCGTCACCCGGGTCGTCGATCACGGGTTCGGTGACGTCTTCCACCAGTAGGCGTCGCACCGCAGCGCGGATGCGACGCTGCACGTCGTCGGCAAGACCGGCGGCCGGGTCGGGGACCAACCGGACGTCGCGTGACGGTTGGAACGGAGGCTCGAGCCAGGCGAGATCGCCCGTGAGATGCACCAGACACATCAGTGCCAACCGGAGGTCGATGCCGTCCAGGGTGCCGTCCAGGGTGCCGTCCACGATGCCGTCCAGGATGCCGTCCAGGATGGCATGTACGTGATCGATGCCGACGACCGGGTCGGGGGTGGCTGTCACGCTGCGAGCTTGTCACGTGTTCATCCGTACGGCCGGAGTCGGGCATGATGCGCACCATGAGCGCATCATCAGACGCAGGCTGGTTCGGGGACTCGACGCCGGGGGATCGGTTCCCGGCATGGACTCGGGGCAACGCTGCCGACGTGTTCCCCGACCCGTTCAGCCCGCTCGGCCAGATCATGGTGATCCGTCAGTCGATGTGCATCGGGCTGCGCGACGCGTACATCAGCCTGGGCGTGCTCGACTGGGAGGAGTTCGAACAGCCCGAGATGCCCGACCTGTTCCACATGTATGGCGGCTATCTCTACAACCCGCTGTCGCTCACGCGATTGCTCGGAGCTCGCATGCCAGGAGCCTCGCCCGAGGCGATCGACAAGGCGTTCTTCGACGATCGTGACGAGGTGCCGGTGTACGTCGAGGAGCCGTGGCACGTGTCGCCGAAGCACGAGGCGGCGCTGGGCGCGTCGATGGGATGGGCGATGTCGACCGAGTCGCTGCCCGAGCTCGACGCCGACAAGGCGTTCGCCGAGGATCTGCGCGACCGTCGACCGGACCTCGGAAGTCTGACCGACTCGGCCCTCGTTGCCAGGGCGAAGGAGATGATGGCATGCGTGCAGCGGGTGTTCGAGAACGCGATGCGCGTCTCGTCGCTGGCGTCGATGGGCCCCGGTGCCCTCGGTGCGATCTGCGAGGGCATCGGCGAGCCGGAGCTGAGCATCGGGTTGCTGGCGGGCATCGATGTCGACTCGGCTGCGCCGTCGCACGCGATGTGGG
>JAYSLK010000555.1:0-1589 GCA_043725585.1 Actinomycetota bacterium | reverse complement strand
GCCGAGGGCCGGGATCGCGACGTTGACGATCGTGACGTCGAGGATGTCGAGGAACAGCGCCGTGACGTAGACGATCGCCACGAGGTACTTGTAGGGCAGTCGCCTGCCGAACACGTCGACCAACTCGTTGCCCTGCGCGTGCGGGTCGACAGCAACCGAAAGCGGAGCAGGGGTCACAACATCGTGACCGTACCAGCGGCCCCATCCAGCTCTACGAGCGCACCGTCGGGGATGCGCTTGGTGGCATCGACCACGCTGACCGCGCACGGGATGCCCAGCTCGCGGCTGACGATCACGGCGTGGCTGTTCAGCGCGCCGACGTCGACGATCACCCCACCGGCGGCGACGAACAGCGGCGTCCATGCCGGATCGGTGTTCGGGGCAACCAGGATGTCACCTGGTTCGAGCGCCGTCGGGTCGGACGCATCGAGGATCACACAGGCTCGACCGCGCACCACGCCAGCGCAGCCGGGTGCGCCGGTGAGCACCTCGCCGGCGACGGCCGTGACCGAATGAGAGTCGGCCTTCGACTGCAGATCCTCGATCTCGGGGATGCCCTTGTCCGACTCGATGAAGTAAGGCGGCTCGAGCTCCCACAGTTGTCGCCATGCGGCCTTGCGGTCGGCGATGGTGTGGGCGAGCGATGACGGATCGGCGACGAACTGATCGAGCTCGGTCTCGAGCAGCATGAACACGTCGCGACGATCGCCGAGCACGTCGAGGTGGCGACCGGCGAGCTCGAGCATCGCGACACGCTGTTCGTTGATCGCCTTGATGCAGTTGGCCTTGGTGCGCTCGCGCCAGGCGTTGAACCTCATCGCCGAGGCCTGCGCGGCCAACAGCATGCCGGTGGCCTCCTCGTTGCCGGCCACGAGCGCCAACGCCTCGGCGGTGGCGGCCTCGCGATCGGCGACGACGGCGAGGTGGCGGGTGGCCGGGTCGCTGGTCTCGGGAGCGGCACGCATCGAGTCGATCAACGACAACGCGAGTTGTGGCTTGGTCTCCCACACGTCGCTGTAGATGTCCCATTCATTGGGACCGCGGCTGCCATACGTGCGGAGGAAGCTGGCGAAGCGCTCCTGGAACTCGGGCGACGACTGGTCGAGACGCGACAGCTTCCACATCGCACCCGACGGTGCAGCCGAGTCGACATCGCCGGCGCCGGCGATGAGGCGCACCATCAGTTGCGGCACGATGCCACCGAGGATCGCGGGCCCGATCGCCGTGTTCGACGACGAGATCACGTGGTCGTCGAAGAAACGCCGGTCGAGGGCGATGAACGACCGGGCGTACGCGACGAGTTCGGCGTCGGACATCGCCGTGAGATCGGGCCGATTCACTCGGGCGGCGTCGGCCAAGCGCTTGCTCTCGTCCATGTCGGGCCACTCCGTGGTGCTGAGCACCCATCCGACCCGTTCGCCGATGCGCGCACCTGCCTCCTCGCTGTGATCGTCGGGGTGAGCGATGTACGGTGGGGTGTCGGGACGGTTGCCGAAGAAGGCGGCATCGATGCCGGCGGCTCCCGCGCCACTTCGCTCGCCGAACACACGCACCACCGACGCGTTCACGTAGAAGTACCCGTTGAACAA
>JAYSLK010000554.1:0-8547 GCA_043725585.1 Actinomycetota bacterium | reverse complement strand
TTCGGCCACCAGCTCGTACATCAGCAGCAGGATCGCCGCGGTGGAGTTGATGGTCATCGACGTCGACACCTTGTCGAGCGGGAGGCCGCCGAGCAGGATTCGCATGTCGGCCATCGAGTCGATGGCCACGCCCACCTTGCCCACCTCGCCCTCGGCACGGGGATGATCGCTGTCGTAGCCCATCTGCGTCGGCAGGTCGAAGGCACAACTGAGGCCGGTCTGCCCTGCATCGAGCAGGAACTTGAACCGCTCGTTGGTGGACGCGGCGGTGCCGAATCCGGCGTACTGGCGCATCGTCCAGAGCTTGCCTCGGTACATCGTCGGGTAGACACCGCGGGTGTACGGAGGCGTACCGGGCGCTCCGAGCTGCGCCGCCGGATCCCACCCCGCCAGATCGGTGGCGTCGTACAACGCCTTCACCTCGATGCCGGAATCGGTTCGCTTGTCTTCGCTCACGAACCCGAGCGTACGACCCTGACGGTTCCGGGACCTATCCGGCGCTCCGCGTCGCCGCCGCCTGGTCTCGCACCACCCTCACCGGCCGTCACCGATCCCGACCACCGCGAACACGGGTGCTCGGGACCAAGGACCCCAGCAGTCGAGGAGACCGCTGTCGTAGGCTCGCAGCGTGGGTCTCGACGCTGGACGATCACGGTGATCGACCTGCTCGTCGATCACCCCGTGGCGCTGCTGTTCGTCGTGCTCGCCTGCGGTGCTGCCCTCGGCGCAGTGAAGGTGAAGGGGGTCTCGCTCGGCCCGGCAGGCGCGTTGTTCGCCGGACTCGCACTATCGGCCTTCGATGAGCGCCTTGCGATCCCCGAGGTGATCGGTGGCGTGGGATTGGCGTTGTTCACCTACGGCATCGGCTTGTCGAGCGGACCGCAGTTCTTCGCATCTCTGCGTTCTCAGGCTCGACCACTTGCTGCCGTCGGTCTCAGCCTGGCGTCTGCCGCAGCGATCGTTCACGTCCTGGGCCAAGTGCTGTCACTCGGACAGGGCACGGTCGCCGGCCTCTTCGCCGGCGCGCTCACGAACACTCCCGCGCTCGCAGCCGCTCGCGACGCCCTCGACGGGTCGACCGAGCCGGTCGTGGGCTACTCGGTCGCCTACCCGATCGGCGTGATCGGCATGATCCTCGCGGTCGCGTTGACACTCAGGCTGGCACAGCGCGCACCGAACGCAGACGACCGAGATCTCCCCCTTGCGCTTGGCAGCCGCACGATTCGAGTGCGTCCTGGCACTCGCCTGTCGGTGAGCGAGCTCGACGCCACCACGGCGGTCTTCGCCCGCGTCGAACGCGACGGCGAGCAAGTGGTGCCCGGGCCCGAGTTCGACCTGCACGCCGGCGATCTGGTGTCGGTCACCGCGCCGCTGGCCGTGCTCGACGAGGTGACTGCCCTGCTGGGCGAGGCCATCGACACCCAGTTGAGTCACGACCGCTCCAGGGTCGACATGCGTCGCATCGTGGTGAGCTCCCGCCAGCTCACCGGTCGACGGCTCGGCGATCTCGAACTGCATCGCCGATTCGGTGCGGTCGCGACGCGGGTGCGCCGCGGCGACGTCGACCTGCTGGCCCACGACTATCTGGCCCTCCAGCCGGGTGACCGCGTTCGGGTGGTCGCACCGCGCGAACACATGGCGGCGATCAGCCAGCTGCTCGGCGACTCCGAGCGACGCATCGGCGAACTCGACGCGGTGGGGTACATGTTCGGCCTCGCGCTCGGTTCGTTGATCGGCCTCGTCGAGTTTCCCCTACCAGGCGGCACCCAATTCACGTTGGGGATCGCCGGCGGCCCACTGGTCGTGGGGTTGCTCCTCGGTCATCTCGAGCGTTCCGGCCCGATCACCTGGCAGCCTCCGTACGGTGCCAGCCTGTCGATCCGCCAACTGGGCACGATCCTGTTCCTCGGCACCGTGGGCAGCCGCTCGGGCTCGGAGCTCGCCGACGCGGTCTCCTCCAGCCAGGGCATCAAACTCGCTGGTGCGGCTGTCGTGGTGGTCGCGGTGACCGCTGGAGGATTCGTGTTCGCGGGACGGACGCTCTTGCGCCTGGGTGGCGCCCGACTCAGCGGCACCCTCGCGGGCCTCGAGACGCAACCTGCCGTGCTCGCCTTTGCGAACGAACGCAGCAGCGACGAACGTGTGAACACTGCCTACGCCGTGGTGTTCCCTGTGGCGATGCTGCTCAAGATCGTGCTCGCTCAACTGCTCGCACTGTTGTGAACGCACCCGCTCGGCAACGAACCCACGTCCGCGATGAGAGATGGGTGCGGCACCGGAACTCATCTCTCATCGCCCATCGTTGATCGCTCATCGTGCATCGCCCGGGGTCGGTCACGCGATCGCGACGATGGCGATCTCCATCTGCCACTCGGGGCGGGCCAGCGCAGGCACCGTGACGAGCGTGCTCGCAGCTCGGTGCGAGCCCATCGCTCGGTCGCGCGCCGCCATCACCAAGCCGAGCGACGAAAGCCGGTCGACCACGACGTAGGTGGTGACGCTGACCACGTCGCTCACGCTCATGTCGGCCTCGACGAGGATCGACTCGATGTTGCGCCACACCACCTCGGCCTGGTCGGCGATGTCGGTCGGGGTGGTGCCATCGGGGGCCGTCGGCACCACGCCGGAGGTGTGCAGCGTGCGACTGGCGCTGGTGCTCAGCATCGCGTGCACGTAGTTCGCAGCGGGTGGGGCCATCATCGGCGGGAGGATCGGCGAGTTCATCCGGTCAGTGTGGCAAACCGACCGGGCGAGTTCGGGTTCGGGGTTCTGGTACCGCTCCGGTGCTCGTCGGAACCAACGAGAACCCGCGCGAATTCCTGCGTACTGTGCCGGTATGGCTCCGTCTCCTCCGTCGTCAGTCGATCTGGCCACCCTCGACGAGATCCAGCGCCGGGTGCTGTGGCTCGCCGTCAGGATGGTCGATCACGCCAACCGCGAGCGGCCGGCTCCGAAGGCACCGTTGGGCCGCGACGCCGAGTTCGCCGTGAAGGTCGGCGGCCACATGGCCTCGAGCGCATCGATGGTGAGCATCATGACGTCGCTCTGGTTCGCCCACATCGGAGGCAACGACAAGGTGGCGGTGAAGCCTCATGCGTCACCGGTGTTCCATGCGATCAAGTACCTCCAGGGCGAACTCGATCGCTCGTACCTGTTCCGCCTGCGCGAACGCGGTGGATTGCAGAGCTACCCGAGCCGGACGAAGGACCCAGATGTCGCCGACTTCTCCACCGGCTCCGTAGGCCTGGGCGTCGTTGCGCCACTCTTCGCGGCGATGGCCCGGCGCTACATCGATCATCACTTCGACCGTTCCCCCGACGCCCGGTTCATCGCTCTCGTCGGCGATGCGGAGCTGGACGAAGGCAACGTGTGGGAGGCGATCGCCGATGATTCGCTGCAGGGCCTCGGCAACGTGATGTGGGTGGTGGACGCCAATCGGCAGAGCCTCGACCGAGTGATCCCCGGCCAGAAGATCAAGAAGCTGATGGAGTTCTTCGAGGGTTCGGGCTGGCACGTGGTGGAAGCGAAGTACGGGAGCCTGCTCCAGGCGGCGTTCGAACGCGACGGTGGCGATGCACTTCGACGCCACATCGACGACATGAGCAACGAGCGGTACCAGTCGCTCTTCGCCCTTCGCGGCGCGGATGTGAGACCTGCGTTCCTGAACGACGCCGACAGCTCGGTGCGCCGATTCGTCGCAGACATCGACGACGACGAGCTCGTCCCGCTCGTGCAGAACCTCGGCGGCCACGATCTGGGCCTGTTGCTCGACTCGTACCGGGCATGCGATGCCGTGACCGATCGACCGAGCGTGGTGTTCGCCTACACCGTGAAGGGTTGGGGTCTGCCGATCGCGGGCGATCCGCTCAATCACGCAGCACTGCTGTCGGTGGCGCAGATCGACGCCCTCCGCGCCGACGTCGGCCTCGACGCCGATACCGAGTGGGATCGCTTCCAGGTCGACTCCCCCGCGGGTCGCATCTGCGCACGTGCCGGCGCCGAGGTGAACAACGTGCGTCCCGCACCACGCCCGCACCTGCCCGTACCCGATGGCGTAGGAACTGCGACCGGATCGAAACCGGTGAGCACCCAGGAGGTGTTCGGACGCCTGCTCACCGGTCTGGGACAGGTGGCGGGAGTGCGGGAGCGGATGGTGACGCTGTCTCCCGACGTGAGCGTCAGCACGAATCTCGGCGGCTGGATCAACAAGTACGGCGTGTTCCACCCCGAGGAGCAACCCGACTACCTCGGTACCGATCGTCTCCTTCGGTGGCAGCAGGGTCCGAGCGGCCAGCACGTCGAGCTCGGCATCAGCGAGATGAACCTGTTCCTCGCACTCCATGCCCTCGGCCTCGGCCAGGAGCTACATGGCCAGCACCTCATCCCGATCGGCACCGTGTACGACCCGTTCGTGTGCCGTGGGCTCGACGCCCTGATCTACGGCCTCTACAGCGGTGCTCGATTCATCGTGGTCGGCACGCCGGCAGGCGTGACCCTGGCGCCCGAAGGTGGCGCACATCAGAGCACGATCACACCGTCGATCGGTATGGAGCTGCCCGGCCTCAGCTACGCAGAACCGTGCTTCGCCCAGAGCCTCGACTGGCTCTTGTGCGACGGGGTGCGCCGGCTCGGCTCACCCGACGGTGACAGCCTGTACCTCCGGCTCTCGACCAGACCGGTCGACCAATCACCGTTCGAGGCGGCTCGCGGCCGCATCGGCGCAGACGCGCTGCGTCGTCAGGTCCTGGCCGGCGGCTACCGGTTGATCGAGCCCGACCCTTCGTTGGCAGACGCTCCGAGGGTGATCCTCGCGTCGTGCGGTGCGGTGCTGCCCGAGGCGGTGCACGCAGCCCGCGTGCTGGCCGACGAGGGCATCGCCGCAACCGTGATCGACATCACCTCGCCCGACCGCTTGTACCGCTCATGGCGCGCGGAGCTCCAGTTGGCCGGACGCGAGGCGCGAGCGGCTCACCTGGACGGGCTCCCCCTGGCCGACCTGATCCGTCCCGACGAACGGCGGGTCCCGATCGTGACCATCCACGACGCTGCCAGCCATGCCCTCGCGTGGATCGGCTCCGTGCACGGACAGCGTGTCGTGCCCGTCGGTGTGGACGCGTTCGGCCAATCGGGCACCATCTTCGACCTGTACGACACGTTCGATCTCATGCCCGAGCAGATCGCCAACGCAGCACTGCTCGCGACCCTCTGACCGCGACCCTCTGCTCGCGACCCTCTGCAAGCGATCCTCTGCTCGCGATCCTCTGAACGGCGTCAGGGCGCCTCAGGCGTGAAGGTCTTGGTGTCCACGGTGAACACCGTCGGCGAACCCTGGTGGCACGCCGCGGTGACCTTCAGCCAACGGTCGATCGCCGCCTTCTCCCCAGGCACTTCGACGCGGGTGAGGTTGGCAACGCCGGCGTAGCCGGGGGTGAACTGAGAGGTGTGCGAGTCGCCGTGACCCAGCACCACGGGCCCGTCGAACGCGGTGGCCCGCCGCACGAGCTCGGCTCGAACGGCGCCGTAGTTCGCGTCGTCGAACGGTTCGGCTTGCATCATGATGAACACCGCCTCCGATCCGTCGAGCGTCGCCTGATCGAAGATCCGGTCGATCCATGCGATCGCTGCCGCGCGCCGGGCCGAGATCTCCGCCAGCCGCAGGGTCGGCTGGTCACCCGGAGCCAGCCCGAGCGCGACATCGCCGGGATACTGCGCCCAGGGCCCGGCTCCGTCGCTGCTGCCCACCACGTGCACGGCCCCGAACGTGACGCACTCACGTTGGAACAGGGTGTTCTCGACGTACGGCTGCTGCGCCGGAACGGCCGACTGCGCCTGCGTCTCCACCACGAGCGGGGCGCCGCCGGTCGTCTGCAGCGGGTTCGGGAAGAACAGCGCCCGCATGAACGCCAGGCGTTCCGTCGGCAGGAATCCTCCGCTGCGGTGACAGTCGGTCCACTCGTTGTCACCGGGAGTGAACCAGAAGGCGTCGTCGAAGCCCTGGAACAGATCGAACGTCTGCCGCAGCACCGCGTCGCTGCAGTCGGTGTCGCCGCCCCTCACATCGCCCACATGGGCGACGAACACGACATCGGGGTCGGCATCGACGTCGCCCACCAACGAAGGGAACAACCTGATCGCCTCGGTCCCGTACGGAGCGTCACCGATGAGGGCAAAGCTGAACTCCGTAGGGCCCGGCCTCGCGCATCCCAGAGGCGCAATCGCCGCGAGCACCGTGGCCACGACGGTCGTTGCTACGTGCAGGGCTTTCGATCGCCACACGACGTCACTGTAGGAGCATCTCCGCGGCATCGTCGCGGCCGCTGCTCACCGATGATCCTCGTGGCCTACCATCGTGGTGATGCCGTCGCCCGATCCGCTGACCGCTGAACTGCACCGTGGCCCACTTGCCCGTGTGCGCACGCTCGGGATTCTCGGCGTCTCGTCATGGATCTTCCTGGCGTTCGCTGTCGGCGGGGTGATGACCGATGGGCCCGAACCCGGCCGGCTCGCAGTCATCACCGCGATCGGCGCCGTTCGGATGGCGATCGCACTGGAGTACGTGCGTTGCGACGAACACGGTCTGTCGTGGCGCTCGCTGTTCTTCACCCACCGGGTGCCATGGGACCGAGTGGCCGGGATCGAGACCACCGTGGTGAATCGGCGGTTCTGGTTCGTTCCGTTGTCGCTGCCCGTAGCCGAAATGGTGGTCGTGATGCCCGGTGGCGCGGAGGAGGAGCTGCGGGCCTCGATCTGGTGTTCGATCATGCGCCACGCAGAGTTCATCGCCGCCGCTCGCCTGATCAGCAGCCACGACTGGGCCGACGTCGCAGACGGCACCGCTGCCACCACCTGACAGCGGGCAACCGCCAGGTCATCGACCGATCACTGGGCGCCGGCTGCGGCGTGGCGCCTAAGCTTCGCCGATGACCACGAGCGAGATCCGCGTCCGCACCATCGACGGGGTGGAACTCACCCCCAAGCAGGTAGGCCTCGAACTTCCCGTCACGTTCGCGACCGTCGAAGAGGAACGACTCCACCGCAAGCAGAAGCTCGCCGCTGCGCTGCGCATCTTCGGTCGCGTCGGCTTCGGCGAGGGTGTTGCCGGCCACATCACCGTTCGTGATCCCGAGTTCCCCGAACTGTTCTGGGTGAACCCGTTCGCGGTCAGCTTTCGCCACATCCGGGTGAGCGATCTGATCCTCGTCGACCACGACGGCAACGTCGTGTACGGCACTCGCCCCGTGAACCGTGCTGCATTCGTGATCCACTCGGCCGTCCACGAGGCGCGGCCCGACGTCATCGCTGCTGCACACAGCCACAGCGTGCACGGCAAGGCCTTCAGCTCGCTCGGTGTCCCCCTTGCTCCGATCACGCAGGACTCGTGCATCTTCTACGAGGACCACGTGATCGTCACAGCCCAGCGCGGCCGTGTGCAGTTCGGCGTCGAGGACGGCCGCGAACTCGTGTCGCAGTTCTCGACGGGCAAGGCGGCGATCCATCAGAACCACGGTCTGTTCACCGTGGGCCAATCGGTCGACGAGGCTGCGTTCTGGTTCCTCAGCATGGACCGCAGTTGTCAGGCACAGCTCCTTGCGATGGCGGCCGGCACCCCACAGCTCATCCCTCACGACGACGCCACCTACACCCGTGAGCAGACGGCGTCACCGATCGCCGGTTGGCTGAGCTTCCAACCGCTGTGGCAGGAGATCTGCCGCACCGATCCCGACCTGTTCGAGTGAATCAGAGCGCTCCCGGCGCGCTCGATCGCTTCTCGCCCGAGGCACTGTTCGTCATCTCGGGGATCTCGCAGTACACCGGCGCGGTGATCGCCGTGTCGTTGTTCGACGATGTGAGTCCAGCGACGATGGCATGGCTGCGCGTGATCGGCGCAGCGATCGTGTTGATCGCCTTCACCTGGCGGAGCCAGCATGGATGGACCCGGAGCGACGTCAGGGCAGCAGCGGTCTTTGGCGCCGCGACCGCACTGATGAACCTCTTCTTCTACCTCGCGATCGACCGCATCGATCTTGGCAAGAGCGTGGTGATCGAGTTCATCGGCCCCATCGCCGTCGCTGCGGCGTTCACCCGCACCCGACGCAACACCGGCGCGTTGATGCTCGCCGTCGCCGGGGTGATGGTGCTCGGCGGCGTGGAGATCGACACCGAACCGCTCGGCCTCGTCTACATCTTGCTGGCCTCGGCGATGTGGGCGGCGTACATCATGATCGGGCGGCACGTGGCAGCCCAGGACCGCGGCGTCAGCGGCCTTGCCCTCGGCATGGTGTTCGGCTCGATCGTGCTCACCCCCGTCGGCGCGATCGACAGCGGACCGGTGTGGTCTCACCCCGCCTGGTTGCTGGCCGGGTTGTCGGTGGGCATCTTCTCGAACGCTGTCGGCTACAGCATCGACCAGCACGTGCTCCGACGTGTGCCGGTCAGACGCTTCGCCGTGCTGCTCGCGTTGCTGCCCGTCACCGCGATGCTGGTGGGCTTCATCGCTCTCGACCAACGGCCGAGCGCGGTCGACCTGCTCGGCGCCGCCCTCGTGAT
>JAYSLK010000553.1:0-4405 GCA_043725585.1 Actinomycetota bacterium | reverse complement strand
TTCGGCCACCATCGCACCGCACCGTTCGAAACCGTCGGTGGTGACGGCGAGGTCGCTGATCGGGTCGGTGAAGAACGTGTCGAGCCCGAGCGAGACGATCAGGGTGGATGGGCCGAAGGCGTCGATCGCCTCGCACGCAATGGCCAGGCCCGACAGGTACTCGGCATCGTCGGCTCGCAGTGGCATCGGCAGGTTGAGGTTCAGACCGAGCCCCCTGCCCGTGCCGGTCTCGTCGGCATAGCCGATCGAGTACGGATACGCCCGCGCAGGATCGCCGTGCAGCGACACGTACTGAACGTCGTCGCGGTCGTAGAAGATCTCCTGGGTGCCGTTGCCGTGGTGGTAGTCGACATCGAGGATCGTCACCTTCGTGCCAGTCGTGGTCGCAACGTGGTGCGCAGCGATCGCCGCATTGTTGAAGAAGCAGTAGCCGCCATAGCGCTTCGATGTGGCGTGATGCCCAGGCGGCCGGCACAAGCCGTAGGCATGCGCCTCGCCTCCGAGCACCAGTTGGGTGGTGGTGAGCGCCGTGTCGACAGCGCCGCGGGCAGCGTCGTAGGTGCCTTCGGTGAGCGGCGTCGTGGTCTCGAAGCACCAGTAGCCCATCCGCCCATTGATCGAGTCGGGCTCGCGGGCCGCGCTCATCTTGTTGCGCAGATCTGCGCTGTAGAAGAAGTCGGGTGTCACTTCGCGGTGGTGTCCGTTGGCGGCCTGGTACTCGGCCCAGGCGGTGGTGAGGAAACGCAGCAACCCAGGGTCGTGAACCGCCTCGATGGGGGTCGAGCCCCACGCGGTCGGCTCGACGAACGCGAACGAGCCGTCGGCCTCCAGGCTCTCGCGGATCGCTTCGGCCCGGCCGATGTGTTCGAACGGGCTGTGCGCCGTGGAGGTCTCGAACTCGACGTGGGGATCATGACGCAGGTGAGCGGGCGTGTAGACGACATGCACGTCTGCATCGTGGCAGATCCGGCCGTGCCAGCACAGGGCCGCCGTTGCTACCGTCGGCGCGTGCCCGAACTGTCAGCATCAACCGAGTCGTCGTCACTTCCTCGCGCCCGTCCCGCCGTCGATCGCCTCCCCGCTTACCGCCCCGGCAAGGGAGCCGCGCAAGCCGAGGCCGAGCACGGCATCACCAACGCGATCAAGCTGGCCTCGAACGAGAACCCCGATCCACCGCTCGACCAGATCGTGGCCGCAGTGAGCGCAGCCGCAGCACGCGCCAACCGCTATGCCGACCATCGCGCCACCGAACTGCGCGAACGCATCGGCTCGTGGTTGGAGGTCGATCCGGCGAGCGTGACCATCGGCGCCGGATCGGTCGGGCTGTTGCAACAGTTGTTCCTCACCTTCGTCGATGTAGGCGACGAAGTGGTCTACCCGTGGCGATCGTTCGAGGTCTACCCGGTGTACACGAAGCTGATGGGAGGTGTGGAGGTGACCACGCCGCTCACCTCCGACCATGCCTTCGACCTCGACGCCCTTGCGGCTGTCGTGTCGCCCAGCACCCGGATGCTGATCCTCGCCACGCCGAACAACCCGACCGGCACGGCGCTGCGCACCAACGAGATCCGCGGCCTGCTCGAGCACGTCGACCCTCGCACCGTGGTCGTGATCGACGAGGCGTACCGCGAGTTCCTCGATCCCAGCTTCGGCGACCCTGTGCAGGAACTGGTGCCCGACTTCCCGAACGTGGTGGTCACCCGTACCTTCTCGAAGGCGCACGGCCTCGCCGGCCTGCGCGTGGGCTACGCGATCGGGCACCCCGACGTGATCGCATCGATCGACAAGACGCTGTTCCCGTTCGCCGTGAACGGCTTGGCGCAGGCGGCGGCGATCGCCGCGATCGACTCGATCGACCTGATCCAGGCGCGGGTCGACCGCATCCTCACCGAGCGCGCCCGGGTGATCGCCACGCTCGTCGATGCCGGATGGTCGATCCCCGACGCACAGGCGAACTTCGTGTTCTTGCCCCTCGGCAAGCGCACGGACGCGGTCTACCTCGAGCTCGAAAAGCGCGGCGTGGTGACGCGCCCGTTCAGCAACGAGGGCATCCGCATCACGATCGGCACCGCTGAGCAGAACTCCCGCTTCGTCGCAACGCTCGCTGACGTCGCCCAGCCAGACTGAGTCGCCCACCCGTCATCGTTCTGGTCGCGGCTCCTTTCGAATGGCGAAGGGATTCGCGACCAGAACGATTGGATCGGATCCGATCAGACCAGTTCGAGCGACTCGTCGAGATAGAGCTCGCGGCACTTGGCCCGTTGCAGCTTGCCGCTGCTGGTCTTGGGCAGGGTGCCCGGCTTCACCAACATCACGTCGCGCGCAGGCAACCCACACACCTCGAGCGTGCGATGGTGGATCGAGTGGCGCACTTCGTCGAGCGCGCCATCGGCATCGCTCGGGCGCACCTCCGCCACGACGACCACCGTCTCCTTGCCCTTGTAACCATCGACGCCGAATGCGATCACGTTGCCGGCGCGCACCCCGTCGAGGGTTCCACAGGCTCGCTCGATGTCCTCGGGGAACACGTTGCGGCCGCCGACGATGATCACGTCCTTGATCCGCCCGCACAACACGAGTTGGCCGTCGATCACGTAGGCGAGGTCGCCGGTGCACAGCCAGCCGTCACGGAACAGCGCAGCGGTCGCGTCGGCGCGCTTGTAGTAGCCGGGGGTGACCGACGTGCCGCGCAGCAACAGCTCTCCGACGTGACGTTCCGGGAGCTCCACGTACGTCTCCGGGTCGACGACCTTCAAATCGAGCCCCGGTACTGCGGTGCCGAGCAGCGGCAGGCGACGGACGTCGAGCTCTTCCTCGGCATCGCCGATGAGGAGCGGCTTGGCGATGCGGTCGCGTTCGAGCACGACGCGATCGACCGAGTCGGTCTGCAGGCCCACGTGGCGCCTCGGGAACGACCCTCCAATGGCCACCTCTGCCATGCCGAAGGCCGGGAACACGCTGCCAGGGCGGAACCCGAACGGTTCGGCCGCGGCGACGAACGCCTCGACTGCGGCCGGGTCGACGGGTTCGGCGCCACTGAGGGCGAGCGTGAGCGTGGAGAGATCGAGCTCCTTCGCTCGCTTGAGCGCGCGGGTCGCGAGTACCCAGCTGAAGTTCGGCCCGGCCGTCGCCGTGCCGCCCCAGTCGCTGATCCACTGCATCCAGTTGCCTGGGTGGGCGAGGAAGTCCTGCGGCGCCGCCTGCACGAGCTGCACACCACGCGTCATCGGGATCGACAGGAAACCGACCAGGCCCATGTCGTGATACAGCGGCAACCACGACACCATCACCTCGTCGAGGCTCAGCTCGGCCGCGATGCAACATGCGTCGATGTTGGCGGTGAGCACCCGGTCGGGGATCATCACGCCCTTTGGTTCGCTGGTCGAACCGCTCGTGTACTGCAGGATCACCAGGCGTTCCGGGTCGGTCGGCGGGATCTCCAACCGCTCGCCGCTCACCTGGCCTCCGATTCCCGGCAGCACGTTCTTCATAGGTTCGATCGGCGGATCACCCGGCGCTGCGGCGTAGAAGTCGGCGAGCAGGTCGTCGATCAGTACCAGCTTGGCGTCGCCGTGACGGATCCGACCCCGCGTCGATTCGATGAACGCATCGAGCGATCCCATCCGCATCGGCAGGGGCAGCACCATCGATGCGCAGCCGGCCAACCAACAGCCCTGGACGATGGTGATCAACGATCTGCTCGTAGGCCCCAGAATGGCGACGTGGTCGCCCGGCACCAGGCCGCGCGCCTGCAGCGCCGCACCCACCACGCGAGCGTCGTCGTGGATCTCGGCCCACGGCACGAATCCGTCTGTGTCGACGGGGGCGATCGAGTTGCCGACGAATCGCACCCCCGTCGGCCGATCGGCCCCCTCGATCAGGCGCTCGACGATCGACAGCGACGTCTGACCCGTCGAGGATGGCGAGGATGTTGGTGCTGGAGCCTGTTGGTGCTCGCCCGAAGACATGAGTGGAAACCGTAGCGGTGCTCGCAGACACCCGACCGCACCGGGTCGATGCACCGCCGGGAATGACCACGGAGCCAGACGGTGCGAGTCCGTACAATCAAGGCCTCTATGAGCACCGCCAGCGACATCTCCTCCAGCGAGCCACAACACGCGTTCCGGTACTCGGGCGCGCTCGCACAGGAGATCGAACCGCGCTGGCAGGACTGGTGGGACCTGCACGGCACCTTCCACACGCCCAACCCGTCGGGGCCACTCGGCGACCCGGCGGTGAAGGAACAGCCAAAGCTGTTCGTGCTCGACATGTTCCCCTATCCCAGCGGCACCGGCCTGCACGTCGGGCATCCCCTGGGGTTCATCGGCACCGATGTCTACAGCCGCTACCAGCGGATGACCGGCCACAACGTGCTGTACACGATGGGGTTCGACGCCTTCGGCCT
>JAYSLK010000552.1:0-2315 GCA_043725585.1 Actinomycetota bacterium | reverse complement strand
CCGACCTGACCCGACCGAGCACCGGAGGACATCTGTGGCGAAAGATCGCGTCGAGCGAGATGAAGAAGATCTCGTCAGGTTGTATCTGTCCGATATCGGTCAGTACACCCTCCTCACCAAGGACGACGAGGTTCGCCTCGCCAAGCAGATCGAGGCCGGCAAGCAGGCCGTTGCCGAGCTCGACGGAGCAGGCAAGGAACTGTCGGCGACGAAGAAGCGCGAACTCCGGCGATTGGCTCGCGAGGGCGAAGACGCCGAGCGGGCCTTCGTGCAGTCCAACCTCCGGCTGGTCGTGTCGATCGCCAAGAAGTACCAGGCCTCTGGACTACCGCTGCTCGACCTGATCCAAGAAGGCAACCTCGGATTGATGCACGCCGTCGAGAAGTTCGACTGGCGCAAGGGCTTCAAGTTCTCCACCTATGCCACGTGGTGGATCCGTCAAGCGATCACGCGCGGCATCGCCAACACGGGCCGAACGATCCGCCTTCCCGTCCACGCCGGCGACACGCTCGCCCGCCTGCAGAAGGCGCGGAGCCGCCTCGAGCTCAAGTACGGCCGCCCGGCCACCTTGGCCGAGCTGTCCAAGGAAGTCGAGATGCCCGAGGACAAGGTGACCGAGGCGTTGCGCTTCGCCGCCGAACCGCTGTCGCTCAGCGAGCCCCTGCGCGAGGATGGCGACGCCGAACTCGGTGACGTGGTCGAGGACCGGTCGGCCGAGAGCCCCTTCGAGGTGGCTGCCACCGCGTTGTTGCCCGACGAGATCGCCCGACTGTTGGCTCCGCTCGACGAACGCGAGCGCGAGATCCTCAAACTGCGCTTCGGGCTCGACCGCGGTGAACCGCGAACGCTCGAAGAGGTCGGTGAGCACTTCAACCTCACGCGTGAGCGCATTCGTCAGATCGAGGCACGCGCCATGAGCAAGCTGCGCCACCCGAGCTCCGATACCGGCGCTCGCGACCTGCTGGCCGTCTGACCGAAGATTCGTCCTCACGAGGTTGCCAGACGACGGGCGAAACCACCGCCCCGCACTCAAGAACGCCGGCTCACCGACCGATGATCTGTCGTGTTGATCGTCGTGTGCATGTCTGATTCCGGGATCCTGTGATGGAACTGCTGCCGAACTCGATGTCGTTCCGCGTGATCGCCACCGTCGACGTCGACGACGATGAGCAGATCCCGCCTGACTTCACCGGTCGCGTCCGGCGCACGTTCCCCAGCGAACAGCGGTACGTCGCTTGGTACACGGCCGGCCACTTGGACGATCCCAACAAGGGCTATCCGGCGTACCGCGTGCACCGGGGCGACGGCAAGGTGAAGTACGAGATGCACTATACGGCCGGCGTGCTGCAGGATCCCGATCCGCGCACCCCTGCTGTACGCGGCTACTACGCGGGCGGCGGCATCCACTACGAAGAGCGCTATCGAAGCGGTCGACGGCATGACGGTCCGCGCGGTGAGGCGGCTGTACGCAAGTGGCGCGCCGACGGCACACTGCGCCACGAGTTGCGCTATTGCGACGGGGTCCGCCTTCCGTGACGCGGCAACGGTGGCGGCGCGTCTGCAGACTCGCCGCCACGACCATCGTCGCCATTGCGTTCACTGCACCTGTGGCGCCAGCGGGAGCGGGGGACGCACCGGCGCCCACATCGCCGTCGGCGTTTCAGCCGCTCGCGCCGTGTCGGTTGTTCGACACCCGTGCCGAGGGAGTGCGCCTCGGTGATCACGCAACCGTCGTCATCGTCGCCGCCGGCCGGTGCGGCATCCCTCAGAACGTCACCGCCCTCGCGCTGTCGGTGACCGTCACCCAGACTCGAGCGGCCGGCTTCGTCGTCGTGTGGCCAGGAGGTTCGAACCGACCGGCGACCTCGACGGTGAACTACTCCGCCGGCGACACCCGAGCAAACGGGGCGATCATCGCGATCGGCGGTGATGGCACGCTGGCCCTCAGTTCCAGCGCGCAGGCCGATGTGGTGGTGGATGTGCACGGAGCGTTCGTGGCCGCGAATGGCGGCGCGACGGCTGGACGCTTCTTCGCAACCTCTCCGACGCGACTCATCGACACGCGCGAGACGACGGGACGCCTGGAAGCTGGCCAGTCTGTCACCATCCCGCTCCCTGCCGGCGTGCCGCCCGACGCAACAGCCGTCGCCGTCACCATCGCGACGAGCGACTCCACGAGTGCCGGCTACTTCACCGCCTACCCCGCAGGCGGTGAGCTGCCGACATCGAGTTCGCTGAACACCGATGGCCGTGGCCAGGTGCGCGCCACCGGACAGCTCGTGCCAGTGAATGCCGGCGGCTTCACCGTCTTCAGC
>JAYSLK010000551.1:0-2030 GCA_043725585.1 Actinomycetota bacterium | reverse complement strand
GCTCGATCTGATCGGTCAGGGGCTCACCAACCGCCAGATCGGCGAGAAGATGTACCTCGCCGAAAAGACCGTGAAGAACTACGTCAGCGGTCTCCTGGCGAAGCTGGGGATGGAGCGTCGCACCGAGGCCGCGGTCTTCGTTGCCCGGCACGAGAACGATCGGACGCAGCGCAACTCCAGCTGAGGGCGTCGCGCTCGATTCTCGATGGCGTTGTGGTCGACACCGTTGTCGGCCGACACCTTTGTTGGCCGACACCGTTGTTGGCCGCCGTCCTCGTCGGTTGATGGCCCTCCCGGTTGACGGACCGGCGCGATCCCGGACCATCTCGATCCGTGATCCTTCGTCGCGCCCGTTCCGGTCGGCCTGCCCTTGCCGCCGTCGTCGTTGGCATGCTCGTCCTCGGCGCGTGCGGCGGCGGGGGAGACACCGCGCCTGCATCGGAGGGGACCACGGCAGGTTCCGTCGCGGACAACACCGATCACGAGGTCACGGACGGGCACGCCGAATCCGATGCGCCGCTGCTCACCAAGGAGCAGTTCGATGAGCTCAGGTTGAAGGTGTTGGAGCTCGAGGTCGAGGTCGACACCCTGCAGGTGCTCGCCGGGCTCGACACCGAGGGCCAGGTGCCCGTGCCCGAAGAAGAGACCGCGCAAGGCGGTCAGGAGGCGGCGGGCCAGGACGACGCTCCCCACTGGACCTACGAAGAGGCCGACCGGTGGTCCGAACTGGCCGACGAGTTCAGCGCATGCGACGTGGGCGTCGAGCAATCACCGATCGATCTGAGCGGTGCCGTCGGACTCGACCTGCCGAACTCCGTCATGAACTACGTGCCGGCCGATGCGACCCTGATCGACAATGGCCACACCGTCCAGGTGAACGTTCCCGCGGCGGGCACGCTCGAACTCGACGGCAAGGTGTATGACTTCGTCCAGTTCCACTTCCACTCGCCGAGCGAGCACACGGTGGAAGGCGATCACTGGCCGATGGAGTGGCACTTCGTGCACAAGGCCGCCGACGGATCGCTCGCCGTCGTCGGCGTGCTCGTCGAGGAAGGTCAGGCGTGGCCCTCGTTCGACACGATCATCGACTCGTTGACGTTCCAGAAGAACGTCGAAGAGGACGTGTACGGCCAGGTCGACATCGCCACGTTCCTCCCCGAGCTCACCGCTGCATACCGATACGACGGCTCGCTCACCACGCCGCCGTGCTCGGAGGGCGTCGCCTGGTCGGTGCTGCAGGGAACGATCACGATGAGCGCCGAGCAGATGGAAGCGTTCACCTCGCGTTTCGAGGAAGCGAACAACCGGCCGGTTCAGCCGACCAACGGTCGCGAGTTGGAGAAGGACGTGAGTGCCTGAAGTACGGCACGGATCGACCGACGTCAGTTCCCCGTCGCGAGGCGGTCGACCACGGTGAGGAGCCGTTGGACGTCGTCAGGCTCGATGTAGCGGGCCAATCCCGCTCGAACCACGCCACCTTGCTCGGCGAGGCCGAGCGAGTCGACCACCTCGACCGCGTAGTTGTGGCCGTCCCAGACGGCGATCCTCTCGCCCGCCAAGGCTCGGGCCACATCGGCCGGCGCCACACCATCGACACGGAATGCGGCCGTGGGGGTCCGTCCCTCGAGGCCGCAGGGGCCGTACACCGTGACGCCGTCGATGGACTGCAGCCCCGACAACAGTGGCGCGAACACCTCCATCTCGTCTGCGGCGACGCGGTCCATGTTCTCCTCGACCAAGAAACGCGCTGCGGCCTCGATGCCGGCGATCGCTTCGTAGTTCGGCATGCCCGTCTCGAAGCGGGAAGGTCCCTGGTCGGTGGCCGGCTTCACCTTGAACACCGGCAGCCCGGTGAGCAGGTCGGGGTCGACCCACAACGCACCGCTATGGGGCCCGTACCACTTGTAGGGCGAGCTCACGAGCGCGTCGCATCCCAGCGCAGCGATGTCGATCCGTCGGTGAGGCGCCAGCGCCACGGCATCGATGAACACCCGAGCACCGACCGCGTGAGCGGCATCGATGATCGGCTT
>JAYSLK010000550.1:0-10373 GCA_043725585.1 Actinomycetota bacterium | reverse complement strand
CGGTGGTCACGGTTCCGGCTCGGTGCCGGCTACACGTTCAGCACGATCGATTCGGGCGCGCAGTCGATGGCGCGTTGGTCGATGTTCCTTCGCCAGCGGCCCGAAGTCGCCGGGCCGGCCGACATCACCCGGGAGCTGCTGGAGTTGTTCTTGTCGTGGATGGCGTCGAGCACGTGGTCGTTCAACACGCGTTCGCACACCCTCACGTTCACCAAGGTGTTCCTCGAGTGGGGCCACCGGCACGGCACTCTGCCCGGTCTTCCTGTCGACGCCGTGATCTACGAAGAAGAGGTCACCCGTCCACCCGACGCGCTTCCGCAGTTCATCCCCGAGTTCGTCATGGCTCAGCTCGAATCGCCAGCGAACCTGGCCCGGTTGGCGAACCCGACGGTCCGTCATCTCGTCGTGTTGTTGATCGAGACCGGCATCCGTGGCGGCGACGCGTCGGTGCTCGCGTTCAATCCGATAGTCAACGACAGCGTCGGAGGTGCATGTCTGCGCTTCGAGAACTCCAAAGTCGCTGTCGAGCAACTCATCCCGATCAGCACCAAGGCCGCCGACACCATCCGCGCCCAGCAAGACCACGTCCGCTCGCGCTGGCCCGACGGCACGCCATGGTTGTTTCCCGGCATCGCCGACAACAGCGACGGCGCCAAGCCCTACGCACATGGCAGCCTCTCGAATCAGCTCGGCACCTGGCAGAGAGCGATCGGCGTGCACGACGAAGCCGGCCATCCAGTCCGCGTTCACGCTCACCAGTTCCGCCACACCGTCGGCACCCGACTCATCAACGCCGGCGTCCCGCAACACGTGATCCAACGACTGCTCGGCCATGCGAGTCCGCGCATGACCGCCCGCTACGCGCAGATCCACGACCACACCATCCGCGACGCGTTCCAGCACTACTGCGCGCAGCGCGTCGACACCGCCGGCGAGCACGTTCCCTATGACCCCGACGCGCTCACCGCCGATGCCGAGTGGGCCAAACACAACCTTGCCCGCGTCCGCGACAGCCTCCCCAACGGCTATTGCGGTCGGCCGCCCCAACAGCACTGCCCGCACCCCAACGCCTGCCTCACCTGCCCCGACTTCCAGACCACCCCAGAGTTCCTCGACGTCCACCGCCAACAAGCAACGACGAACAAGAAGCTGATCGCCCGCGCCGACAGCAACGGCCAGTTCCGTCTCGCCGACAACCTGCGTCGCGTGCAAGACAGCCTCGAGCGAATCATCCCCGCCCTCGAACAGCTCGACGACAACTCATGACCCGACCCGACAACTCCCACCACCTCCAACGCGCCGCGCTCGCCCGTCACGATCTCGCCGTCAAGCGAGCCCGCACGGCCATCACCGACCTCGACCGAGCCGGAACACCCATCACCTTCACCGCCATCGCCGACGCAGCAGGCGTCTCACGCAGCTGGCTCTACACCGAAACCGAGCTCCGCGATGCCATCACCCGCCTCAGACACACCGCAGCATCGATCAGACCGCCGATCCCCGCAGCACAACGAGCGACAACCGACTCACTCCGCGCCCGCCTCGACGCCGCCCGCGAAGAGATCCGACACCTCCGAACCGACAACGCGAACATGCGCGCACAACTCGCACGCACCCTCGGCGAACGACGCCTCGACCGCTGACCACTGCGACAACGACATGTCCACCACACACCACCCCAGGCCACCCACCGATTCTCATCATCGACTGGAGATAACGGCACTTCGGGGATACGCCGCCCGCGGTGCACCCTTCAACGGCACGCCGCCTCGTCGACGAGCGATACGTTGTGAACTTCAAGGTGATTGTGGGGATGCGGATGGAGACGCTCGAGATCGACGGCCCCGCAGGGCCGTACATCATCACAGCTGTCGTGCTCGGTGACGACCCGGTTCATGCAGTCGTCGTCTTGGATGCAAACCTGCTGTTCGGGATGGCAGTGGATCTCGTGCGCCTGATGCAGATACCGGCCCTCGTGCCGTCATTTGCTGTCGTCGGCGTTGGTTACCCGACCGATGACTTCGATGAGGTGGTTCGTCGTCGGACCACCGACTTCACACCCTCTGCGGTCTCGGGGTGGCCAGGGTCGGGTGGCAGCGGTGCGTTTCGCACGATCCTGCGCGAGCGTGTCGTGCCGTTCATCGAGTCGGTCACACCGACGGTGAAGGACGTGACGCTGTTCGGCCATTCACTCGGCGGCATGTTTGCGGTCACCGACTGGCTCGCGGAGGACCGGCTGTTCGATCGGTACGTCATGAGTAGCCCGTCGTTGTGGTGGGACGACCATGCGCTTCTGCGCTTCCCCGTTCCCGTGCCGGACGCACCTGCGTACCTTGCGATCGGCGGCGAGGAGACCGACGCCGGCCGACGTCGTGAAGCGGCAGCCCTCCCCGCCGACGCCGTGTGGAAGCCGCCGCCCACGCACCTCGACATGGTCGACGACCTCCTTCGCTTCGCTGCCTGCCTCACGGCTACCGCCGAACGTGGTGCACCCACCATCGACATCATCGACGGCGAGTTCCATGCCACGGTCCCGCCGATCGTGTTCACTCGAGGCCTTCGCCGATTGCTCCGACCTTTCGCTCCATGGACCGGAGTCGAGCACGGGCAGGCCTGACTGCTCACGCATTGCCACCTACCGCCGGCTGCGTGGCGATCGCGACGCAACCCGCCCTTGCAGCCGCCACCCAGAGCGTTCACTCTGGCGAATGATCCGTTGGCCATCAGCGGGCTGCTTCCGGTGGCCACTGACACGCGGCGACCACACACCACTTCCGGGAGGGTGGTGTCACACCGGTTTCGTAGAGTTGAGGTATCGATCCGGGAGGGTGGTGTCATACCGGTTTCGTAGAGTTGAGATGTTCCGAGTTCCCCCGGAACGCGATCGGTCCCCCCATCGGGGCGGGCCCCACTTCATCAACGGAGTTCGCGTCGGAAGGGGGGGTGTCGACATGTCGTTGCTCGAACGAATCAACGAGATCGATCCGGGACCGGCATCGATCGACTCGGTCTTCTCGGCCGTCCGATCCGCAATGGTCGGCGTTGCCGATCGTCACGACGTGGTCAGCGTGCTACGCGATGTCACCACGCTGCGGAACTGGCTCGACTCGGTCGAGGTGGACTGCGTGCTGCGGCTCGACGAGCTGGCCGACTCGTGCCCGTCGATGTTCCCGGAGCAGATCGCTGCCGAGGCAACGGGGCGCACGCTCCAGCAGGCGGTGCGTGCGCACCGACGTGCCGCCGTGGCTGCGTCGATGCCGGCGATGGGCGCTGCGCTGCGAGACGCCGCGATCGGTGGCGCACATCTCGACGTGCTGGCCGATGCACTGCGCCACATCGACCCCACGCTCCGACCGCAGCTGATCCTGCGCAGCGACCGGTTGGCGGCCGTGGCCCTCGCGGCGTTGGTTCCCGAGTTCCGTCGAGCCGTCACCGACGAGGTGCGCTCGATCGAGGCCGACGACGGTCGCAGCCGATTGCAGCGGCAGCGCGCGCAGACCGGGCTCGATTGCAAGGTGGGTCGCGACGGCTTGGTGCACCTCAGCGGCCGTCTCGACCCGGCGAATGGCCTGCCGTTCCTTCAGGCGCTGTCCGATCGCACCGATCAACTCTTCCGGGGTGAGCCCATCGAGGGCTGCCCCGACGACCCGATGCTCAAGCAGCGGTTCCTGAGGGCCCATGCGTTGATGTCGCTGGTGCTCGGTGGCGGTGGGCAGTCGGGTCACCCTCAGTTCATCGTCACAATCGACCA
The DNA here is from genome assembly GCA_043725585.1 of Actinomycetota bacterium. Taxonomy (GTDB): domain Bacteria; phylum Actinomycetota; class Acidimicrobiia; order Acidimicrobiales; family Ilumatobacteraceae; genus VFMC01. The sequence continues at coordinate 6,622 of JAYSLK010000550.1, read as the reverse complement.
GCAGACGCTGGCGACGGGTCAGCGCCACGCGAAGTCGCGCGTCGACACCGGCTTCGACGGGATCGACCTCCCGATCGAGCACCTTGTCGGGTACCTCGGTGATGCCGACGTGGTGCCGGTGGTGCTCGATCCCGACGGAGTCGCGCTCAAGGTCGGCGCGCGTCGCCGCCATTGCGACCAGGCGCGCATCTCCGGCTTGCACCACGAGATCGCCGCCGAACACGGTCTGCCACTCGACGCCGGTCGGAGCAGTCGACTGGCCACGCGACAGCAGCGCTGGGTGATCAGGGCGATGTATCGATGGTGCGCATTTCCCGGTTGCTGCGTACCGGTGCGCATGGCCGAGCCCCACCACACGGTCGAGTGGGAGCAGCGGGGCCACACCGACCTCGGTCTGCTCGCGCCGCTGTGTCGGCACCACCACGACCGGGTGCATGCGAAGGGCTGGCGATTGTCGCTGTCGTCTCGACGCTGCCTCAGCGTCACGTATCCCGATGGTTCCGTGATGACCACCGGCCCACCACGCGATCAGTGGCGATGAGCCGCTGTCGTCTCGTGCGCGGGGCGCTCAGATCGAGAACACGAACAGCAACGACAGAACGAAGAACAACACCCCGATCGCGAGAAAGGCCGTTCCAATGATCCCGCAGATGCGACCCGCCGTCACGTTCCCACGGTTCGACCAGGACACCTCGGGTTGCGCATCCATCTCGTCGAGCGCCGCCGCGCCCATCTTCCATGCGAAGGGCCCGAGCAGGCCGCACGCCATCAGGCTGAGGATGCCGAGCACCAACACCGTGGTTCCCCATGGGTGCTCGACACCCATGGGTGCCGGGCCCCAACCCATGGGTCGGCCGGCCGGCCACGGGGGACGAGCGTTGCCGAGAACGTGCGGCGGTGGGGGAGGCGGGGGAGGGAGCAGGTCCGACACCTCTGCATTGTCGCGCGGCTCGGAGCGCCCTGGCCGTGCGGCAATGGGTTGGCGGGTCGGCGCACACGTGCGTAACATCGTCGTCACCGTTCGAGCCAGCGTTGTCTCGTGCGCCACTCCAGCCCGTTCGCCCCCCGGCGATGACTCTTGTGGAGCCGACAACATGCGTTCCGATCTTCCTCCGGCGACGGGTCTGTACGACCCGCGCTTCGAACACGATGCCTGCGGTGTGTCGTTCGTCGCGAACATCAAGGGCGTCCGTAGCCGTTCGATCGTCGAACTCGGGATGACCGCGCTCTGCAACATGGAACATCGCGGCGCCACCGGTGCCGAGTCCGACTCGGGGGATGGTGCCGGCATCCTGATCCAGGTGCCCGACGCGTTCCTCCGGGCCGTCGTCGCCTTCGAGCTGCCTGCAGCGGGCCACTATGCGGTCGGCATCGCGTTCTTGCCCGCCGATCCGGGGGATGCCGAGAAGGCGCAGAGCTCGATCGAGTCGATCGCGACCGACGAAGGCCTCACGGTGCTCGGATGGCGCGAGGTGCCGACCCGCCCCGGGTGTCTGGGCACCACGTCGCGCTCGGTGATGCCGAGCTTCAAGCAATTGTTCCTCAGCGACCCCGCCGGTGCCGCCGGCATCGACCTCGATCGCAAGGTGTACATCGCCCGCAAGCGCGTGGAACACGAGCTCCCGCCCGAGCAGAGCACCTTCTTCCCGTCGCTCAGCAGCCGCACCCTCGTGTACAAGGGGATGTTCACCACGCCGCAACTCGCCGAGTTCTTCCCCGATCTCGACGACGACCGGGTCGAGAGCGCCATGGCGCTGGTGCACAGCCGGTTCAGCACCAACACCTTCCCGAGTTGGCCCCTGGCGCACCCGTACCGGTACATAGCCCACAACGGCGAGATCAACACCGTGCAGGGCAACCGCAACTGGATGCGCACCCGCGAGGCAATGCTGCGCAGCGACTTCCTGCCCGGCCTCGAGCGAGCGTTTCCAATCTGCACGCCCGGCGGGAGCGATTCTGCCAGCTTCGACGAGGTCCTGGAACTGCTGCATCTCGGAGGTCGCAGCCTGCCGCATGCGATGTTGATGATGATCCCCGAGGCCTGGGAGAACCACGACACGATGGACGCCGACAAGCGGGCGTTCTACCGGTTCCACTCCTCGCTGATGGAACCGTGGGACGGACCGGCCTGCGTCTCGTTCACCGATGGCAGCCTGATCGGCGCGGTGCTCGATCGCAACGGGCTCCGGCCCAGCCGCTACTGGGTCACTGACGACGACCTGGTGGTGCTGGCCAGCGAGGTGGGTGTGATCGACGTTCCGGCCGGCAAGATCGTTCGCAAGGGCCGCCTGCAGCCGGGTCGCATGTTCTTGGTCGACACCGAACAGGGTCGAATCGTCGACGACGACGAGATCAAGCGGTCGCTCGCCGCAGCACAGCCGTACGCGCAATGGCTCATGGAGGGCATCACCGAGCTCGAGGAACTGCCGGGCCGTGAGCACATCGTGTTCAGCCACGACAGTGTGCTGCGGCGTCAACAGATGTTCGGCTACACCCACGAGGAGCTGAAGCTCATCGTCGCCCCGATGGCCGCCAACGGGTTGGAGCCCCTCGGGTCGATGGGCACCGACACCCCGATCGCGGCGCTCAGCGAACGCAGCCGTCTGCTGTTCGACTACTTCCAGCAACTGTTCGCCCAGGTCACCAACCCACCGCTCGACGCCATCCGTGAAGAGGTCGTCACCGCAGTCAGCAGTTCGGTCGGCCCCGAGGCCAACCTGCTCCAGCCTGGCCCCGAGAGCTGCCGCCAACTCGCGTTGCCGTTCCCGATCATCGACAACGACGACCTGGCGAAGATCATCCACATCGACGACGATGGCCAGTACCCCGAACTGCGCGCGGTCGAGATCAGCGGTCTGTATCGAGTGTCAGGTGGCGGTCTGGCGATGCAGCGTGCGCTCGATGCCGTGCGATCCAAGGTCAGCAGGGCGATCGACGACGGCGCCCGGGTGGTCGTCCTCAGTGACCGCAACAGCGATTCGGTGTACGCGCCGATCCCCAGTCTGCTGCTCACATCGGCGGTGCACCACCACCTCATCCGCGAGAAGAAGCGCACCATGGTGGGCCTGATCGTCGAGTGCGGCGACGCCCGCGAAGTGCACCACATGGCCCTTCTCGTCGGCTACGGCGCCGGGGCTATCAACCCCTACCTTGCGTTCGAGAGCATCGAGGACATGATCGCTCGCGACCTGCACAACCTGGGTGGGATCGACCCCAAGAAGGCCGTCAAGAACTACATCAAGGCCGCCGGAAAGGGCGTGCTCAAGGTGATGAGCAAGATGGGCGTCAGCACGGTCGCCAGCTACACCGGAGCGCAGATCTTCGAAGCGATCGGCCTGGGTCGCGACCTCGTCGACGAGTACTTCACCGGAACGGTCAGCCGACTTGGTGGCATCACCCTCGACGATGTGGCCCGCGAAGTCGCCGAGCGCCACCGCACGGCGCATCCGAGCCGGCCCACCGAGCGGGCTCATCGCAAGCTCGAGCTCGGCGGCGAGTACCAGTGGCGTCGCGAGGGCGAGGTGCACCTGTTCAACCCCGAGACGGTCTTCAAGCTCCAGCACGCCACCCGCGCCAAACGGTACGACGTGTTCAAGGAGTACACCGCGCTCGTCGACGATCAGTCGAAGCACCTGTCCACCCTTCGCGGGCTGTTTGCGTTCAAGCAGGATGTTCGGCCCCCCGTGCCGATCGACGAGGTCGAGTCCGTCAGCGAGATCGTCCGGCGCTTCAGCACCGGCGCGATGAGCTATGGCTCGATCAGCATGGAGGCCCACGAGACCCTCGCGATCGCGATGAACTCGATCGGCGGCAAGAGCAACACGGGCGAAGGGGGCGAAGACGCCGACCGGCTGCACGATCCTCGTCGCCGCAGCGCGATCAAGCAGGTGGCGAGCGGCCGCTTCGGCGTCACCAGCGAGTACCTGGTCAACGCCGACGATCTGCAGATCAAGATGGCCCAAGGCGCCAAGCCGGGCGAGGGCGGTCAACTCCCGGGGCACAAGGTGTACCCATGGGTTGCCAAGACCAGGCACTCCACGCCGGGCGTCGGTCTGATCAGCCCGCCGCCGCATCACGACATCTACTCGATCGAGGATCTCAAGCAGCTCATCCACGACCTCAAGAACTCCAACCCCGAGGCGCGCGTGCACGTGAAGCTCGTCGCCGAGGTCGGGGTCGGAACGGTGGCGGCGGGTGTCAGCAAGGCCAAGGCCGATGTTGTGCTCATCAGCGGTCACGACGGTGGAACGGGCGCGTCGCCGCTCACCTCGCTCAAGCATGCCGGCGCACCGTGGGAGCTGGGCCTGGCCGAGACGCAACAGACGTTGTTGCTCAACGGTCTGCGCGACCGGATCGTGGTGCAAGCCGACGGCCAGATGAAGACCGGCCGTGACGTCGTGATCGCTGCGCTGCTCGGAGCGGAGGAGTTCGGCTTCGCCACGGCGCCGCTCGTGGTCAGCGGGTGCGTGATGATGCGTGTTTGCCACCTCGACACCTGCCCCGTGGGCGTCGCCACGCAGAACCCCGAGCTGCGTGCCAAGTTCAGCGGGAAGCCCGAGTTCGTCGTGAACTTCATGGAGTACATCGCCGAGGAGGTGAGGGAATGGATGGCCACGCTCGGCTTCCGCACCCTCGCCGAGATGATCGGCCATGTCGAGGTCCTCGACACGCGGCACGCCATCCAGCACTGGAAGGCCAAGGGCCTCGACATCTCGCCGATCCTGGCCGTGCCACAGAACCCGTACGACCAGACCTTGATCAACAGCGTCGGGCAAGACCACGGACTCGCGGAGGCGCTCGACCAGGTGCTGATCGAGCGTGCTGCGGCAGCCATCGACCGCGCCGAGCGGGTGGAGATCGGCCTGCCGATCCGCAACGTGAACCGCACTGTCGGCACGATGCTGGGCAATGCCGTCACCAAGAAGTACAGCGGTGCAGGCCTGCCCGACGACACGATCCGGGTGAAGTTCCGCGGTTCGGCAGGTCAGAGCTTCGGTGCATTCTTGCCGTCGGGCATCACGCTCGAACTGGAAGGCGACACCAACGATTACGTCGCCAAGGGCCTCTCGGGTGGCCGAGTGGTGGTGCGTCCCGACCGGGATGCCACGTTCCTGGCAGAGCACAACGTGATCGCTGGCAACGTCATCGGGTACGGCGCAACCGGTGGCGAGATCTTTCTCCGGGGTGTGGTCGGGGAGCGCTTCTGCGTCCGCAACTCCGGCGCGACAGCGGTCGTCGAAGGCGTTGGCGATCACGCCTGCGAGTACATGACGGGCGGGCGCGTCGTCGTGTTGGGCGCGACCGGCCGGAACTTCGGTGCCGGAATGAGCGGTGGCATCGCCTACGTACACGACCCCGACGTGGTCTTCGCCGCCAAGGTGAACCTCGACATGGTCGATCTGTTGCCGGTGGGCGACGACCACGACGCCGAGCTCCGCAGCATCATCGAGCGCCATCTGCGCTGGACCGATTCTGCGGTTGCCGCGCGGTTGCTCGACCGGTGGGCCGACGCGATCGGCGAGTTCCGGATGGTGATGCCACGGGACTACGCACGGGTGGTCGCAGTGATGAAAGGCGCGGAGTCCGAAGGCCTCGACGAGGCCGCAACGTTGGAACGAGTGATGGAGGCCAGCCGTGGGTGAAGTGACCGGGTTCATGAAGTGGCAACGCGCCACACCCGCTCGGCGGCCGGTGCCGGTGCGCCTGCGTGACTGGAAGGAGGTCTACGAGGACTTCCCCGCCGAATCGCTGACGTTGCAAGCCGGTCGCTGCATGGATTGCGGCATCCCGTTCTGCAACAACGGCTGTCCGTTGGGCAACCTGATCCCCGACTGGAACGATCTCGTGTACCGTGACCACTGGCGCGACGCGATCGACCGCCTCCACGCCACGAACAACTTCCCAGAGTTCACCGGCCGGTTGTGCCCAGCGCCGTGCGAATCAGCGTGTGTGCTCGGCATCAACAGCGACCCCGTCGCGATCAAGCAGGTCGAGGTCGAGATCATCGATCGAGCGTGGGACGAAGGTTGGGTCTTGCCCCAGAAGCCCACGGTGCGCACCGGCAAGCGACTCGTCGTCATCGGGTCGGGCCCGGCAGGGCTCGCCACCGCCCAGCAACTCACCCGCGCCGGTCACGAGGTGATCGTGCTCGAACGCGCCGATCGCATCGGAGGGCTGCTGCGCTACGGCATTCCCGAGTTCAAGATGGAGAAACATCATCTCGATCGCCGACTCGCCCAGATGGAGGCCGAGGGCACCGAGTTCCGCACCAATGCCACCGTGGGCGAGAACGTCGACATCGACGTGCTGCTCGCGTCGTACGACGCGATCGTGTTGGCCGCTGGCGCAACGGCGTGGCGCGATCTACCGGTGCCTGGTCGTGAGTTGCGCGGGATCCATCAGGCGATGGAGTACCTGCCGTTCGCCAACAGGGTGCAGGAGGGCGACATCGAGCAGTCGCCGATCGACGTCGCCGGCAAGCACGTCGTGATCATCGGAGGTGGCGACACGGGGGCCGACTGCCTCGGCACCGCCCACCGGCAAGGCGCGGCGAGCATCACTCAACTCGAGATCATGCCTCGCCCGGCCGACGTGCGTGCCCCTGGGAATCCGTGGCCGACCT
>JAYSLK010000549.1:0-3435 GCA_043725585.1 Actinomycetota bacterium | reverse complement strand
TCCGGATGGCCGAGAACGGCTGGTCGTGGCGCTGCGCAAGCTGGCCGAGAACGACCAGCTCAGCGAGGCGGCCGTCGCCGCAGCCCTGCTGTCGCCGGCTGCAACCGAACCCGATCTGGTGCTCCTGCTCGGCACGTCCGATCGGCTCCCCAGCTCTCTGGTGTGGGAGTTGGCCTATGCCGAGATGGTCTACGTGGACGCAGCGTGGGCCGATCTCGACGACGCGCATCTGGCCGAGGCCATCGGCGCGTACCGACGACGTCACCGTCGCTTCGGTGGGCTCGACTAGGCGCGACGGTGGCGAATCCCCTGTATCGCGACACCGCAGTGGTGTTGCGCACGTATCGGCTCGGCGAGGCCGATCGCATCATCGTGATGCTGACCGAGCACCACGGCAAGGTGCGCGCCGTCGCCAAGGGCGTGCGCAAGACGATGTCGAAGTTCGGTGCGCGGCTCGAGCCACTCAGCCACGTCCGGCTACTGATGTACCAAGGCCGCGAGCTCGACATCGTGAGCCAGGCCGAGTCGGTCGAGACGCTCGCTCCGTTGGTCGGCGATCTCGATCACCTGACCAACGGCCTGGCGATGGTCGAGGCCGTCGACCAGCTGACGATGGATCGCGAACCCGCTCCACACGTCTATCGCATGCTCGTCGGGGCGCTACGCACCGTCGCCGAGCGATCGGGACCGCTGGTCGTCTCCGCGTTCTACTGGAAGCTGCTCGCCTCCGAGGGTGTGAGCCCTCAGCTCGACGAGTGCGTGCGCTGTGGCGAGGCCGAGTCACTGGTCGCCTTCGACGTCGCTGAGGGAGGCGTGTTGTGCCGTTCGTGTCGGACGGGCGCACCGATCTCGGCCGATGCGCTGTCGGTGATGAGGATGATCCTGGGCGGCCGCATGAACGAAGCGCTCGATCTTCCCGCCTCGCCGGTCACCCACGAGGTGGCCGGACACGCCAATCGCGCCCTCGAACACCACCTCGAGCGCCGCTTGCGCACCGTGGCGATGTTCGAAGCACACTGATCTGCCCCATGTGACGAGCAGGGTCAACTGGTCGGCGAGCCGAACCGCCCGTGGTCGAAGTCGACCATCGCTTGTCGCAGTTCGGCCTGGGTGTTCATGACGAACGGCCCGTAGCGAGCGACAGGTTCGTTCAGCGGTTGACCGGTGAGCACGATGATCTCGCTGCTGTCGGCCACCCCGGTCACCGTCAACTCGCTGCCGTCGATGACGGCCAGAACGCCGTCGGCGACGTCGGTGTCGGCCACTCGTGCGGCGCCCGTGAGCGGATAGACGAGCACCGTGTGGCCGCTGGGCAGCTGCGTGGTCGCCGATGCGCCGGCCTCGAGCGTGAGGTGGGCGTACGAGATCGGTGTGTGGGTCTGGCCAGGGCCGACCAGACCGAACAGTTCTCCTGCGATCACGCGAACCGCCGCGCCGGACTCCGATCGGCGGGCGACGTGTTCGGCGGTGATGTCCTGATACGCCGGCTCGATCATCTTCTTCGTGGCCGGCAGGTTCACCCACAGCTGCAGCCCGTGCACTCGACCGCCCGCGGCCTGCGCCCTCGGGGAGGGACCTTCCTTGTGCAGCACGCCCGAACCTGCGGTCATCCACTGAGTGTCGCCCGGACCGAGCAGGCCGTGATTGCCCATCGAGTCGCGGTGTTCCTCGTCGCCCTCCACGATGTACGTGACCGTTTCGAAGCCGCGATGAGGGTGCCAGGGCGTGCCCTTGGCCTCGCCCGGGGCGAACGTCATCGGGCCGATGTGGTCGAACAGCAGGAACGGATCCAGGAACGACAGCGACGCGGTGGGGAAGGGGCGGCGGACGACGAAGCCGTCGCCCTCGACCGCTCGCTGAGCGGGCACGAGCTGGCTGACGGTAGCCGCCGACGCCGTGTGATGAGTGTTCGCGGAATGCTCGGTGATCATTGACTCTGCAACGATTGTCAAGGATGAAGTATTCCGCCCGAGTTGCCGGTCAGCAGTCATCGAAGACGTATCCGGGGTTCGATCCGCTTCGGATGCCGTACACCGTGACCTCTGCCGGATCGGGCACCGCGGTCGTGTAGGTCTCGCCGTCGAAGGTGCCGAAGAACTCGCCGCTCGACTGCAACACGAGCGTCGCTCCGCCCGACTCGCCGAAGCCCTGCGAGTAGCACCCGCCAGGGTTGGCGGTCATCGCATCGGGGAAGTCCGACCACCGGGCACCCAGCGGCAGGCCTTGCGTGGTCGTCAGCACCGGCTCGATCGGATCCTCGGCGCTGAAGTAGTCGTAGCCGACGAACTGCAGTTCCTCCACCGATGCACCCCCGAACGAGATGCAGAAGCCGTTGTCGAAGCACGCCCGACGGAGGAACGGGAAGGCGAAGATCGACTCGTCGGCCTCGTTGATGAAGCTGCCGGACTCGTCCGCGGTGGGAAACGTCGCCGAGGTGTCCGTTGCGGGCGCTCCGAGCAGAGGCACCAACACATCGAGCGCAGCCTGGGCGCCGGTGCCGAATGCCACCGGTCCGATCGCTGTGCCCGACAGCTGCAGATCTGCCGCGGTCAGCGGTGCGGTCGTCGTCGTGGGCGCCACCGTGCTGGTCGGTGCGGAGGTCGTCGTGGGCGCCACGGTGGTGGAGGGCGCCGCGCTCGTGTTCGGCGCCGCGGAGGTGGCGGCTGACCCGTCGACGAATGTTGCCGTGCTCGTTGAGTGGTCGGTCGGCGTCGTCGCGGTCGAGTCGTCGTCGCTACTGCATGCGACGAGTGCCAGCGTGGGCACCGTCAGGGCGAGCATGCCCCAGGCGACCGCTGGGCGGCAGTGCAGTCGATGCGCCGCTGACTCGGTGCCCCTACTTCGTCGGTGGCTTTGCATCGCTTCCTCCAGTTGGTCGGTTGGTCGTCGTGCAGAGATCGGCCGCCGCGGTCGCTCGAGAAGGACCGGTGCGGCAAGTAAGCATCCAGTTTGATGCACAGAGTGAGATGTGCTGGAGGATGCAGTCTGTAACCGCCTCACGTCGGGCACGATTGGAAGATGCATGGCGCTCCTGTTCCTGCCCGTCGTCGTGCATGGCCGATTCGAACGGTCGTCGTGCTTGCGGTTGCTTCCGCGGCGGTCGTCACGGTGTCCGCGCCAAGCGCCGACGCCGTGGCCGGTGGACGGGTCACGTTGCAACAGCCGATGCGAGGACTCGACACGCGCGACGGTGGGTCGACGGCCAGAGTGACGACGCAGGTGCTCGACTCTGGCCTGCTCCATGTGTCGTTCACTGACGCCCCTGCCGCAGGAACCGTGACGTTGCACCGGTGTGGACAAGCTCCCGGCCCGGTGCCGCTCTCCGTGTTCGATGCGTTCGAGACCGTCTACGTGAAGGTGATCGCGAACAACTCGTGTCTCACGATGTCCACGCCGGTGCATGTCATCGTGGATCGAATCGGCACCGTGGCCGAC
>JAYSLK010000548.1:0-2146 GCA_043725585.1 Actinomycetota bacterium | reverse complement strand
AGCAAGCGGTGCCGGTGTGCAAGATCCCAAGGACACCGTCGCGCGTACGGTGTGGAGGCCGTTCCGGGCGGTGAACGGTCAGAAGATCGACATTCCGGTGGACGTCGATTTCAACCAAGCGATCCAAGGTGGCAACTTCTGGCAGAACCCGTTCTTCAACATCCTCACCACCAACGAGATCGCCGGAGGGCGCACGCGCGAGAACGGCACTGGTGCCGAGCTCTTCCAGTTGCAGACCGGCCTTGATGCACCTGGCCTCGGGTGCGGTCAGAGGGTCCAGCCACAAGCCGACGGTTCGAAGAAGGTGCCCCGATGCTGGCTCGTCATCGTGCCTCGTGGCGATGCAGACGATGAGAACATCGGAGCCACACCGTTCGAGACGAACGCAGACCAGGCCGGCGTCCAGACCTCACCATTGATGCCCGGTGTGTGGGCGAACCGCATCGCGGTGCCGCTCGAGTTCAAGCCGTTGGACTCGCCCTGCGACCTCGCCGACTCCGAACGCAGGATCGTCGGGTCCGAACTCGCACAGGCGGCCGTGTCGAGCTGGCAACCCGTGCTGTGCTCGACGGACACCTTGCCTCCGTACTCGTTCGCACCGGTAGGCGACGCTGCTGCACGCCAGCAATTGTCGTCGTCGATCGCCGGCGGCCCAGGCATGGTGCTTGTGTCGCGCCCCCTGTCCGCCGCGGCCGAGGACCCCAAGAGCCCCGCCGTGTACGCCCCGGTGAGCGCCGGCGGCCTGGTGATCGGCTTCAACATCGAACGCATCGTCGTGTCCGTTCGTGAAGTTCCCACCGAACAGATTTTGCTCACCGGACTTCGTGTCGAACGGCTGAACCTGACGCCGCGTTTGATCGCCAAGCTCCTCACCCAGTCGTATCGCTCGCAACGGAACATCAATGGCGTGGTGGCGACCGACGAGTGGGCGGCAAAGAACTCCGAGAACCTGCTGAACGATCCGGACTTCCTGCGCTTCAACCCGGAGTTCGAGTACCTCCGTGGCGACGAACGGCGTACGGGCGGGCTGCAACTCCCGTCGGGCAGCTTCGATGCGGCATCGCAGATCTGGGCGTACGTCTTCGCCGATCCGGAGGCGACGGCGTGGATGAAGGGTGCTCCGGACGAGTGGGGCATGAGGGTGAACCCCGTCTTCGCCGCCGACCCGGGCATCAACCCGTTGGGCATCGCGTTCGGTGAGCCCTTGCCGAACTCGTTCCCGAAGTCGGATCCTCTGTGCTACCAGGCGCCCAAGCTCACGAACAACGTCGTACCGCCGGCGCTGTGCGGCACCGATTGGGTGCCGTACACGCGCAACTTCGCAGAGGCCTCGTCGAACGTGGGCAACGGAAGCGATCCCGCTCGAGTCGCAGCAAATCCGTTCGCGCAATCCGCGACCGATTACTGGAAGCGCGAAGCCCCAGCAGCGTCGGGCGAACGAGCCATGTTCGCGATCACCGACACGGCATCAGCGGCGAGGTTCGGTCTCCAGACGGCAGCGCTCAGTCAGGCCGGCGACAACGGGACAAGCCGTACCTTCATCGCTGCGAACGTGGAGACGCTCACTGCCGGTGTCGCAACCATGAAACCGAAGACATCGCCGAAGTTCCTGGAGCCCGACCCGACGTCTCGTGCAGCAAACGCCTATCCGCTGACCACGCTCACGTACGCCGCGATCAAGCCGCTCTCGCTCGATGAATCCGCCCGAAGCGAGTACGCCTCGTTCATCGAGTACGCGAGCACGACCGGCCAGGTGCCCGGATTCGATTTCGGTGAGCTTCCACCTGGCTATGCCCCACTCCCCACAGCGCTCGTCGAACAGGCCGCCGAGACCGCCAAGGTCGTTCGGACGCCGTCGCTGATCGTGCTTCCCGGTGCTCCTGCAGCACAAGCGACGACCACACCGTCGAGCGGCTCGGCGACGCCATCAACAGGCGGGGCATCATCCCCCCAGGTCGTTTCGACCGGCGGGACGAGCAACTCGCGCCCGACCTCGAGCGGCTCGAGCAGTCGCCCGACCAGCAGTGGGAACGGCGTCGTCCAGCCGATCGAGACACCGCCGAGCACGGAGGTGCCGGCGACCACCGTGGCGGTCACGTCGTCGGAGGTGCCGGCCACCACGGTCGTGGTCGAGGCTGCGCCACCG
>JAYSLK010000547.1:0-11003 GCA_043725585.1 Actinomycetota bacterium | reverse complement strand
CGAGCCGGGGTGTTCGGGATGAGCGACGGCCTCACCAGCAACGTCTTGCTCGTGATCGGTTTCGCCGGAAGTGGCCTCGACTCCAGCGTCGTGCGGCTGGCCGGCATCGCCGGTGCGGTCGCCGGTGCCGTCAGCATGGCGGCCGGCGAATGGATCAGCATCTCCGCCCAGAACGAACTGATCACCCGTGAGCTCGAGGTCGAACGCCGCGAGCTCGGCGTGAACGCCGATGCGGAGCAGCGCGAGCTGGCCGAGATGTACGAAGGTCACGGAATGGAGCCCAGCACTGCCAAGCGAGCGGCGGCCGACGTGATGCGTGATCCCCAGCGAGCGCTCACCGTGCACGCCCGCGAGGAGTTCGGCATCGACCCCAACGAGCTGCCGTCGGCATGGCTGGCAGCCAGCCTGTCGTTCGTGTGCTTCGTCCTCGGTGCGATCCTGCCCGTCGCGCCGTGGTTCACCGGCTCGGGCAACGGCGCCACCGTTGCGTCGGTGGTGATCGGCGTGGTGGCAGCGGCCTCGCTCGGCTGGGCCATCGGCCAGTTCTCGGAGCGGAACCGAACCAGAGCTGCCCTGCGCCAAGTCGCCATCATGCTCGCTGCGTGCGTCGTCACGTACAGCATCGGCAAGGCGCTGAACGTCAGCGTGTCGTAGGTTCGGGTAGGTGAACCAGATGAACGTCCTCGGCGAGGACCTCCAAGCGTGTTCGTTCGACCCGATGACGGGCTACTACCGCACCGGCTGCTGCGAGAACCACGGCGACGACCCGGGGATGCACGTGGTCTGCGTGGTGCTGACCGACGACTTCCTCGCCTTCAGCAAGCAGGTCGGCAACGACCTCAGCACACCCATGCCTCAGTACGGCTTCGCCGGGTTGAACGCGGGCGACCAGTGGTGCCTGTGCGCGTCACGCTGGCAGGAGGCGTTCGAGGCGGGGGCGGCTCCGAAGGTGCGGTTGGCATCCACCCACCTGTCGGCTCTCGAGTACAGTTCGTTGGCCGACCTGCGGGCTCACGCCGTCGATGCGTGATCGACGGGTCCATTCCAGGGCTGACTTCCGCCTGATCTCTGTGGGTCGCGCCGCGGTGCCGTGATGCCACATGCCGTGCCGGCCCGATGGGCGTGAACGCCACAACCGGGATACGGTCGGGGTGTGAACCTGATCGATGTTGCGCCCGTCAAGCCGCTGCTCCGTGGCTGGTCGCACGTGGTGGCGTTCGCAGCGGTGGCCGTGCTCAGCGTGGTCATGGTGGTCCTCGCCGAGGCCACGGCCGCGCAGCGGTGGGTCTTGCTGGTCTATGTGGCGGGCACGCTGTCGATGTTCGGCGTGTCGGCGCTGTATCACCGCATCCGATGGCAGCCCCGCGCGATGTCGGTGATGAAGCGGCTCGATCACTCGACGATCTTCCTCGCCATCGCCGGCGCCTACACGCCCGTGGCAGCATTCGGCCTCGACGGTTGGCAGCGCCCCGCGGTTCTGGCCACCGCCTGGGTGGGGGCAGTCGTGGGCGTCACGCTCGAGTGGCTCCCCTTCCAGGTCCCTCGCCCCTTGTTCACCGCGGTGTACGTCATCGTCGGATGGTCCGCCTCGATCGCGCTGCCCCAGCTCTACGACGGCCTCGGCCCGCTGGGCTTCGGTCTCGTGCTGGGCGGCGGCATCGCATACACCGTTGGTGCTGTCGTGTACGCGCTGAAGCGGCCGAATCCATGGCCCACCGTGTTCGGGTTCCACGAGGTGTTCCACCTGTTCACCGTCGTCGGTGCGGGTTGCCACCTGGCAGCGATCGCCTTTGTCGTGGTGCCGTCGCTGTGAGCAGCCCGGCTGCGGTCCCCCACGGTGCGGTTGCCCAAGCGCTCGATCCGGCCCGACAGTGGTTGGCGGGCCAGATCCGGTCGAGGGTGATCGGCGAGCAGTCCGAAGACAAGGCGGCGGCGATCATGTCGGCGCCCGGCCCGCGCTGGTTCCCGGACGACAGCGCGATCCGCCGGGTGCACTCCGATGCGTCGATGTTCGTCGGTGGTCTCAGTGCGCTGCTGCTGCAGTCGCTGCACCCGCTCGCCATGGCGGGCGTGGCCCAGCACTCCGACTTCCGCACCGACCCATGGGGCCGACTCCAACGCACGGCGGACTTCCTCGCCGCCACCACATTCGGCCCCATCCCCGTCGCCGAGCGATCGATCGCGATCGTGCGCAAGGTTCACGAGCGGGTGGTCGGCACGGCGAGCGACGGTCGGCCGTACTCGGCGAACGATCCTCACCTCCTGCGATGGGTGCACGTCTGCGAGGTGACCAGCTTCCTCGCCGCGTACCAGCGGTACGGTGCCGACCCGCTGTCGGCGGAAGATGCCGATGCCTACGTGAAGGACGCGTCGCTCGTCGCCAGGAAGCTAGGCGTGAACGAGCCGCCGAAAGACGTCCGCGAGCTCGCAGCGGAGCTTCGTGAGTACCGGCAGGAACTGCGCGGCACCACCGAAGCTCGTCAGGCTGCACGCTTCTTGCTGCTCGAACCCCCGCTGCCGCTCGCGGCCCGAGCACCATATGCCGTGCTCGGTGCTGCAGCGATCGGGTTGCTGCCCGCCTGGACCCGTTGGCCACTTCGCCTGCCGTTCCTGCCGGTGAGCGAGACGATGCTCGTGCGGCCCGCCGGATCGGCGATGACGCAGCTCATCCGCTGGTCGCTGAACCCCGCAGCTTGACCGCCGCCCGACCCAGCCGGGGCCGATGGGCCGGCACGGCGACGTCGCACGGTGCGCCACCGTTCGGCGCCGATCGGTACAGTCCGAGATGTCGGCGATGCACGAAGCAGTGCAACCGACGAGGGGGACGATGTCGCACATGGAAGATCCAACTGCGTCCGACACGTCGAGCGCCGGCGCTCCGCCAGCCCTGGACGACCCGATGCCGATCGATGGCGTCGACTTCTTCGATCCTGCGATCAACGACTGTCCCTACCACGCCTACCGCACCCTTCGCGACGACGCACCGGTGTGGTTCGACCCTCGCCTGAAGGGGTACGTCGTCACCAGGTACGAAGACGTGCGCACCGTGCTCGTCGACACCGACCGCTTCATCAACAGCGGGCGCCGCAGCATGCGGCCCGAGATCAAGGCGCTGTACGAAGAAAATGGATGGGTGCCCGGGCGCACGCTGGCCGGCCGAGATGATCCCGAGCACCGACAGATGCGCGCCCTGTTCGACCATGCCTTCCGACCGAAGAAGATCGCCGAACTGGAACCGAACATCCAGAACCTGGCGCACGAACTCATCGACGAGTTCATCGACGCCGGCACGTGCGACATCGTTCGCCAGTTCGCCGTCCCCCTGCCGCTGATCGTCATCGGGGTCCAGATGGGCGCCAACCCCGACGACATCTGGCGGATCAAGGCCTGGACCGATGCGTGGGTGCAACGGCTCGGCCTCATGCAGACGCCCGAGCAGGTGATCTGGTCGACCGAGATGGAGATCGAGGCGCAGCACTACTTCCAACCGATCTTCGACCGCCTCCGCCGCGAACCCGACGAGAGCCTGTTGTCCGATCTGGTGAACACGCCGATCCCTGAATGGGGTCGGTGCCTCACCGACGAGGAACTGCACGCCGAGATGATGGCCGACACCTTCGTTGGCGGCTCCGAGACCACCACCAATGCCATCTCGGGTGGCGTGAGGCTGCTCATCGAACACCCCGATCAGTGGGCGCTACTCACGGCCGATCCCGAGCGCTTCCTTCCGGTGCTGGTGGAGGAGGTGCTCCGGCTCGAGTCGCCCGTGCAGCGACTGATGCGCTCGACCGCCGTCGACGTGGAGATGCACGGCGTCACCATCCCGGCTGGGTCACTCGTGCTGGTCGGCTACTCGGCGGCGAACCGCGACGACCGCCAGTTCGAGGCACCGGCCCGCTTCGACCTCGAGCGCACCGACGGCCGCAAGCACGTCACGTTCGGCTTCGGTACTCACCACTGCCTGGGAGCCCCGCTCGCGCGACGTGAGCTGCTCGCAGGCTTTCGGGCGATCGTCGAACGAATCGACGAGATGTGGTTCGTCGACGGCACCGACCTCACAATCGCGCCGAACTACTTCCTGCGCGCGCTCAAAGAACTGCGCATCGGCTTCCGGCCGAAAGCGTGATGGCCATCAGCCGGGCGTGCCTTCGATCAGAGCGCAGGCGGCCTGCAGTGGATCGCGCAGGTCGGACCAGCGAGGTTCGTCATCCGGAGGGAACACGCTGAGCGGCCCGCGTCGCGGTCGACGACCGGATCGGGCAGCCGGTAGGTCCGATCGATGCTCGGCAGCCAGGCGTTCACCACGTCGAGCCGGAGCTCGATCGTCCCCCACTCCCGCTCGTCGGTGGTGCAGTCCACGGGCGCGAACCTGATCGAGATCAACCCTGACTCGGTTCCACCGATCACGGCAGGGAGCTGGTCCAGCCCAACGCGGAACACAGGGCCCGGCGAGTCGACGAACGCTGTTTCGAGCACCTCAGCACCGGGGAGGTCGACGTCGGCCGAGAGGATCTCGAGGTCGCGACCGCTGGAGTTGAAGACGTATGTCTCCACGATCACCGACTCGCCGTCCGGGGCCAACGCCATCGCAGCGGAACCGCTGCCGCTGCCACAGCAGTCGGGTTGCGGGTAAACGTACCCGAAACCCACCAGGAACGACGCAACGCCGATGGCCGACACCACGCCGAGACCGACGACGAGTCGGAACACCATGGGCGGGGTCGTGGGATGAGCTGATCGATCGGGTCGGATTCGGTGTCGGGTGCGTTGAGCGCTTCCATGTCATTGGCCTCTTGCGGTTTCGAGATGTTTGTCATATTGTCTTGGGACAATGGGACAGTCAAGAGGAAACACCACACGGGTTGAGCGAGCTCGCCGACTGCTCGGTTGGCGAGGCATCACCACCGTCGCCGTGCTCATGCTCGCGGTGACCACGATCGTGCCCGTGCGCACCAACGACGGCAACGGAACTTCCAGCAGCGATGTGTGGTTGGTGCTCACCCTCGCAGTCCTGTTGACCGTCCTCTCCTACGTGCTCCTGAGCCTCGGTCTGCAACTCGCCGGCATGGACGGTGAGGCCCCGCAGATCGCCCAGCATCTCGCCGCGGACCGCGACCAGCAGCGGCTCCTCCAGCGCTGGCTCGAGCGAGCTCGGTGGGCGCGTTTCGTCGGCGGGCTCGCCGGGTTGATCGTCTGGGTGCTCGGCACCCAGACGCACGGCGACGTGCTCGTGCTCGGCACCGGCGGGATCGCAACCGGAGCGGTGCTGGCGGAACTGCGCCACATCCGCCGTACGTCCGGGCCACGCACCGCTCGCATCGAGGTGCGCTCGGTGACCGACTACCTCACGCGCCGCGACGCTCGCCGAATGATCGGGGTGGCGGTCGTCGCGGGCGGTGCCGCGATCGCCGGAGCGTGGAACGGTGACACGCGTCCGGCCACGTGGTGGGGGCTCGGTGCGCTCCTCGCCCTCGGTGTGACCGGCCTCGCACAGCAGCGTGTCGCGACGCGGGCACGACCGGCCGTGTCCGACAAGCTCACCCGCGCCGACGACCTGGCGCGCGAGTTGGCGATCGGCCGCGGCCTCGCTCGGCCTGCCACGTTCTTCGCGCTCGCACTGGTGGCCCGAGCCTGCTTCGCCCTCGAATCGACCATCGACGACCTCGCACAGGTGCTCGGAGTTGCGGCATGGCTGTGCGCCTTCGTGCTGTGGTGGCAGAACGGAAGACTCGGTCTCGACTTCCTGATGAGCGGCACGCGCGATCCTGTGATCGCATGATCCTGTCGGTCGACCCCAGCCGTGCGCTCCCGGTGTACGAGCAGGTACGTGAACAGATACGGCGCATGGTCGCGGCCGGCACGCTCACGCCCGGAACCCGGCTGCCGACGATTCGACAACTGGCAGCGGACCTCGGTCTGGCGAAGGGGACCATCGAGCGCGCGTACGAACTCCTGGAAGGCGATGCTGTCATCGAGCGGCACGGCCGGAACGGCACCTACGTCGCCGAGGTGGCACCGTCGACGAAGCGTGAACAGACGGTGGGCCTCGAGCTGGCAGCCGAGGCCCTGGTGATCGTCGCCCGCCAGCTCGGCGCGGACGAGGAGGCAGTCGTACGCGCGCTCCGCGTCGTGTGGCAACGCCTCTGATCGCGTCTCGGCTCAGCCGGCGGTGCGGTAGCGCAGGATGTCGTCGGCCGTCATCGTCGCGCCCGAGGCGAGACCTGCGGCCTGCACCTCGGGATCCATGATCGAGGCCGTGTCGAAGTAGTCGATTGCATAGACGATCAGTCCGTCACGACGGCGGCGCACGCTCGTGCCGCGCGTCATGAACACCCGGGTGCCGTCGGGCTGCACCGCCATCTGCTGCCACTCCTGCACCGACACGTCGCCGTCGTCGAGGACGGGTCCGAGCGGTTCGAAGACGAGGTTGCCCGCTTTCGGCATGATGTCGCTCAACCATGCACGGATCGCTTCGCGACCGCGGACCTCACCGAAGATCGGGTCGATGTACACCGAATCGGTGGGATGGAACTCGTCGGCCATCGCATCCCAGTTCACGTCGGCCGAACGGGTCTCGGGGATGCTCGGATCGGCCTGCCACACCGTGCGCGGCCACTCGGGAATCGGCGCCGCCTCGATGCCGGCCTCCGGAGGCGGGGGCACGCGGAAGACCGACGAGTCGTACACATCGCATGCCCAGGTGATCCATCCATCGCGGAAGCGACGAACGCTCACACCTTTGGCCAACGGCATCCGATCGTCGCCGATCACCGCGACCATCTCCCACTCGTCGAGCGAGGTGCCGCCCTGTCCGTCGTCGAACAAAACGTGTGGGGCCTGTGGCACGAAATCGATGAAGTCGATCGACGCCATCGCCGGGATCAGCCAGTTGCGCGTCGCATACTGGCCGTCGAACCCACCGAAGATCGCGTCGTAGTAGATCGAACCCTCGGGCTTCATGAAGTCGGCGATCATCTGCAACGCGACCGGCTGCCGACCGGGCTCGGTGAACCACGGGTTCGCCATGGCAGCCATCATCCCCGCCGCATCCAGCCCGGATGGTTCGATGACCCGGCGCTCGAGATCGGGCTCGCGCCCGTCCATCTCGGCGATGTACGACGTGACGAACTCGTCGGCGGAACGGACCACGACTCACCCCCACAGGTTTGGTAGCGGGCGGAGCGTACACGTCGACCATGCCGCGCGACGGGCCGGCGCTCCACCAACGAAGGCCCGGTTCCCACGCGCACTATGGTGCGGCAATGACGACCTGGACCGTGATCGACGAACAGCAGTCCCACCTCATCGAGTCGGGCGACACGCTCGTCGTCGACCCATCGTTGCTCGGGTGGGACCGCAAACCCGAAGGCCTGTGTCGCGACGAGGTGTGCATCCCCGTGCCGGCCGACGTGCCGGCGGGAGCCATGGACGCAGCGCTGCTGTCACGCCTGCTGCAGCGCCCGATGGTGATCGATGCCTCCGAACACGCGGCGGCATTCGCGGCTCCCTCGGCCGAACGAGCCGACGCCCTGCGCACAGGTCTCGCGCCCGACTTCGAGCTCCCCGACGTGCACGGCGTGCTGCATCGGCTGAGCGACTTCCGTGGCAAGAAGGTGGTCCTCTACGCCTACGCGAGTTGGTGAGGTTGTCGCTATGACCTGCCCGTGTGGCAGGCGATCCACGAAGAACTGGGCCCCGAGGGCCTCGCCGTCATCACCGTTGCGATCGACCGCTCGAGCGACGATCCACGCCCCTTCATCGAGTCGGCCGGCGCCACCCATCCCAGCCTGGTCGACACCGAGCATCGCGTGGCCGATCTGTACAACATGGTGAACGTTCCCACGGTGCTGTGGATCGACGAGGACGGTCGCATCGTTCGCCCACAAGACGTGCACTACGTGTCCAACGAGCTGGCGAGCATCACCAACTTCCACAACCGCAAGCCACTGGCTGCGCTTCGCGCGTGGGTGCGCGGCGAAGCTCCCGCGTATCCCGGCGACGTCGTCGCCGACACCAAGGTTGCCGACGACGTGCACCAGGAAGCCCGAGCAGCATTCGCGCTCGGGTGGTGGCTGGCCCAGGATGGCCGCACCGAGGCCGCCGAGCGATGGTTCGTGCGTGCAGGCGAGCTGGCACCGCACGACTTCACCATCCGCCGTGGATCCATGCCCATCCGTGGCATCGACCCGATGGGCCCTGCGTTCTTCGAGATGGCCGGCGAATGGGCAGCGAAGGGCAACGCGTACTACCTGCCGCTGCCCGACACCGCCACGGGCCCGGACGACTACGAGGCCGAGCCGATCGAGCCGTTCGACCTCGAAGCATTCGGCCGCCGCGTCGCTGAGGGTCGCTGAGGAGCGATGACGTACGCACCGAGCCACCGGGTGTTCTACGACGCCGACAGCCACATCATGGAGCTGCCCGACTTCCTCCGGGCCTACGCCGACCCCGACATACGCGCCGACATGCCGCTCGTGAGCTACTCGGCTTCGCTCGTCACCGATGACGAGGTGGCGGAGATCGTCGACAACGGCAACCGCCACAGCGACGAGCACCGCCGGCGCATGATCGACATGGGCGGCTTGCTCATCCGCGAGGTAAAGGAGATCCAGGCACTCGGCGCCTTCGATCGCGACGATCGCACCCTCGCCATGGATCAGCTCGGGTTCGCTCGCCAGCTCGTGTTCGCCACCCACAGCGTGGCCATGCCGTTCAACCCCAGCTCGAAGCTCGAACCGCGTCTTCGCTACGGCGCGACCCGAGCCCACAACCGGCACATGCGCGAGTTCTGCGCGAACGACCAGCGATTGATGGGTGTTGCGATCGTGCCCCTCGACGACCCCGGCCGCGCGCTCGCCGAACTCGACTGGATCCTCGAAGGCGGCTTCGGCGCGGTGTGGGTGCCGCACCGACCTTGCGGCGACAAGTCTCCCGGTCACGTCGACCTCGAAGCGTTCTGGGCCGGACTGGCCGAGGCCGGCGTCCCGTTCCTGTTGCACGTCGGCGGCTCGCCGCTGCAGCTGTCGAAGGCGTGGTCGAACACCGGTCGTGCTGCGGTGAAGGACTGGATGGGCGGAGGCGAGAACGTGCGCAGCAAGGACGCCGCGACGTTGCACCAGGGCCCCGAAACCTTCATCACGACGATGGTGATGGACGGCGTGTTCGAACGCCACCCGGGGCTTCGTGGCGCGTCGGTCGAGCTTGGGGCGGGATGGGTGCCCGAGCTGATCCGCCGCCTCGACTGGGTGACGGCGATGTGGGGCCGTGTCGACACCAACCTGTCCGCATTCACACGCATGCCCAGCGAACAGATCACCGGGCAGATGGCGTTCACGCCGTTCGTCTTCGAAGACGTGGCCCGCTTGGCCGACGAGTCGAACCCTGATCTGTACCTCTTCTCGAGCGACTACCCGCACACCGAGGGCGGCCGCGACCCGATCGCCCGGTTCGAGAAGGTGTTGGCGGCATCGAGCGACGAGGTGAAGGACAAGTTCTACGCCGAGAACTTCCTCCGCCTCTTCCCCACCGCTGCCTGAGTTCCGTGAGCCGCACCCGCACGTGCTGCGGGTAGCGCTCACCGACCGCCGCCCTTCGTGAGCCACACCCCCACATGTTGCGGGCGGGGCTCACGGATCGATTGATCGCTGGGGCTGTTCATGTCGATCAGCAGATCCACTGGCGCTCCATGGCCCGCGCCGGGCAGGATCCACGGGTGACACGACGCGGTTGGATGCTGTTCTGGGCGATGGCGTTCATCTGGGGTGTGCCGTACCTGTTCATACGCGTGGCGGTGGACGAACTCGAACCGGCCCTCGTGGTGTTCGGCCGAACATCTCTCGCGGCCGTGGTGCTGCTGTTCCTCGCCAACCGCTCCGACGGGCTGCGACCGGCGTTGCAGCACTGGCGACCGATCGCCGCGTTCGCGATCCTCGAGATGGCCATCCCCTGGATCCTGCTCACCACGGCCGAGCAACACATCACCTCAGGGCTGGCCGCGTTGATCATCTCGTCGGTGCCCATCTTCGGTGCCCTCGCAGCGTTCGCACTCGGCGACCGCGCTGCGTTGCGGCCCATCCGTCTGGTGGGCATCGGACTCGGCATCGGCGGTGTCACGTTGTTGGTGGGCAACGATCTGTCCAGCGATGGTGCACCACCGTGGTGGAGCATCGCGTTCGTGATCGCCGTCTGCGTCTGCTACGCCACGGCACCGTTCATCATCACCCGCAAGCTCGCCGAGGCACCTTCCCTGGGCGTGATCGCCCTGTCGCTCAGCATCGTCACGGTGATCTACCTACCGATCGCCGCAGTGTCGCTGCCCTCGGGGATGCCGTCGCTCGCGGCGACCGGTTCGGTGCTCGGTCTTGCGCTGATCTGCACCGGCCTCGCGTTCGTGGTGTTCTTCCGCCTGATCGACGAGATCGGCGCAGCACGGTCGACGGTCATCACCTTCGTGAACCCTGTGGTGGCGGTGACGCTCGGTGCCGTCTTCCTCGACGAGGACCTCAGCGTGCCGATCCTCATCGGCTTCGTTCTCGTGTTGAGCGGGTGCTGGTTGGCCACTCGGCCTGCACCCGCCGTCGCGCCGGCAGCATCCACCGAGATGGTGGGAAGCACTCCAGCACCGTAGGGTCGCGTTTCGTGCCAGTCGACGACAGCCCGCTCTCGCCGGTGCTCGCCTGCCCGAACTGCGCTCTGCCGTTGACGATCGCTCCCACAGGTGCCGGGTGCGCCGCCGGCCACTCGTTCGACCGCGCCAGGGGCGGTCATCTCAACCTACTCGTCGGTGGCCGGCTCAGCTCTGGCGCCGTGGCCGGCGACACTCCCGACGCCCTCGAAGCCCGACGGCGCTTCTTGTCGTCGGGCGCGTACCGGCCGATCGCTGCGGCATTGGCGCAGGCCGTGGGTTCGGTCGACGGCGCCGTGCTCGACGTCGGTTGCGGGGAGGGCTACTACACGTCGCACCTCGTCGCCACCGATCGCTACGGCCTCGATGTCTCGAAGCG
>JAYSLK010000546.1:0-4512 GCA_043725585.1 Actinomycetota bacterium | reverse complement strand
CTCAGCCGCGAGCTTGCAGCGCCTCGATCAGTTTGGGCAGCACCTTGTGCACGTCGCCCACGATGCCCAGATCGGCGATGCCGAAGATCGGGGCTTCCTTGTCCTTGTTGATCGCGATGATGTTCTTGGAACCCTTCATGCCCACCATGTGCTGGGTGGCACCCGAGATGCCGGCGGCGATGTACACGCCCGGCTTGACGACCTTGCCGGTCTGACCCACCTGGTAGCTGTACGGCACCCATCCGGCATCGACGATGGCTCGCGACGCGCCGGGCGCACCCTTCAGCAACTTGGCCAGTTCTTCCACCATCGCGTACTTGTCGGCCTCGCCGAGACCGCGACCCCCCGACACGACGATGGTTGCCTCGTCGAGCTTGGGACCGGTGCTCGCCTCGACGTGCACGGCCGTGACCGTGGCACCGCCGGTGACACCCAACTCGGGCACCGGGGCTGCGACGACATCGGCAGCGGCGCCGCCGGCCGACTCGGCTGCGAAGCTCTTCGGCCGGAATGCGGCCAGGTACGGCGTCGCTCCGGCGAACTTGGTGGTGACCAAGGTGTTGCCACCGAAGATCGGCGTGGTCACACTGACCGATCCGCCGTCGACGATCACATCTGTGTTGTTGGTGATGACGGTGCGATCGAGCTTCACCGAGAGGCGGCTCATCACGTCGCGACCTGCGTAGTTCTGCGGGAACATGATCAGATCAGGCGCGTCGCCACCGTCGATCACCGCCTTCATCGCAGCCGAGACCGCCACGCCCGGCAACTTGCCGCCGAGGTCGCCGGTCGCGTACACCTTGGAGGCGCCGAACTCACCGAGTGAAGCTGCGATGCCCGACGCATCGCCACCGACGAAGGCGGTCACGGTGCCCAGGCCGCGCGCTTTGGTGAGCAGCTCGAGGGTGCCCGTGGTGGGAGCGTCACCAGCTTGTTGTGCGAAGACCCATACGTTCGTCATGTCGTTCGTTCCTGTCTCGATCAGTCTTTTTCCGGGGCCCGACTCAGATGACCTTGAGGTTCTCGAGGAACGCCACGATCTTGGCGAAGCCCTCGCCGTCGTCTTCGACGACCTCGCCAGCCGCACGTGCCTCGGCCTGGGCGACGTCGACGATCTCCTGGCCGGCACCTGCCCAGCCGGCAGGCGTGATGCCCAGGTCGGCGGCCGTGACGGTGTCGATCGGCTTCGACTTCGCGGCCATGATGCCCTTGAAGCTCGGATAGCGGGGCTCGACCACACCGGCGGTCACGCTGATGAGCGCGGGCAACGTGCAGGTCACCTCGTCATAGCCATCCTCGGTCTGACGGTTCACCTTCAACGAACCCCCGTCGACGACGACCTTCTTGGCGAAGGTGACCGACGGAAGGCCGAGCACTTCGGCCATCTGCTCGGGCACCGTGCCGGTGTACCCGTCGCTCGACTCGGTCGCAGCGATGATCAGGTCGGCACCGCCGAGCTTGGTGACCGCGGCAGCGAGCACCTTGGCGGTCGTGAGGGCATCGCTGCCCAACAGGGCGGGATCGCTCACGAGCACGCCCTTGGCAGCACCCATCGCGAGCGCGGTGCGCATGCCGCTGACCTCGCCGTTGGGAGCCATCGAGATGAGGCTGACCTCTCCCCCGCCGGCGGCATCCACGAGCTGCAAGGCCATCTCGACGCCGTAGCTGTCCGATTCGTCGAGGATGAGCTTGCCATCGCGCTTGAGGGTCTTGGTGCCGGCATCGAGCGCACCTGGGGTGGCGGGATCCGGGATCTGCTTGACACACACGATCACGTTCATACGGTCCACATTGTTACCCACCGGTACCTCGAACACCCAACCAGGAGCATCAATCGGCCACCCGCCACGTGCGCCGGCCGTCGACGGAGCTGACCGGCACCGGCCATCACGAGCGCCAGAGCTAGCGTTGGTGTCCTTGCGGATCCTGCTCGTCGTCAACGCGTTCGCCAGTTCCGTGACCGCACGCAACACCGTGGTCGTGCACCGCGAACTCAGTCGAGGCAACGAGGTCGAGGTGGTGGAGACGAACCGTCGCGGCCACGCAACCCGCTTTGCGCAAGACGCAGCCCGGCGGGGTCTCGACGTCGTGATCGGATACGGCGGCGATGGCACCTTGAACGAGGTGGCGACCGGGGTGGCCGGTTCCGAGACGG
Source organism: Actinomycetota bacterium (assembly GCA_043725585.1). Classification (GTDB taxonomy): domain Bacteria; phylum Actinomycetota; class Acidimicrobiia; order Acidimicrobiales; family Ilumatobacteraceae; genus VFMC01. Next base: position 2,357 of record JAYSLK010000546.1, on the reverse strand, counting down.
CTCTCGGTGTCCTTCCCGGCGGCTCGACGAACGTGTTCGCCCGCACGCTCGGGTTGGAGAACGACCCGGTGCAGGCCGTGAAGCAGCTCTCCGCCGGCATCGCGGCCGCCGACATCTCGCCGATCGGTCTCGGCCAGGTGAACGGCCGGTACTTCTGCTTCCACACCGGTGTGGGCTACGACGCGGCCGTCGTGCACGAGGTGGAGCGGAGGGCCTCGTGGAAGCGATGGCTCGGCCACCCGCTGTTCGTCTTCGCGTCGTTGAAGACCTGGTCGGTGGGCTACGACCGACGCCGCCCGCACTTCCAGGTCACCGGGCCCGGATTCGATGTGTCGGACGGTTACTTCACCGTCGTGCTGAACACCAACCCGTACACGTACCTCGGAAACCGTCCGATCGACCTGTCCCCTGCGGCGACGCTCGACCGCGGGCTCGTGGCTGTCACGTTCCGGACGATGCGGGCGACCGCGATCCTGGGATCGCTCGCCGGTGCCCTGCGCGGCGGGGTGCAGGCCTGCGAACACCTCGATGTGCGCACCGATCTCTCCGAGCTGACGATCACGACGACGGACGCACAGCTGCCGTTCCCTTACCAGTTGGATGGTGACTTCCTGGGCGACACGCGCGAGCTGCGGTTCCGTCACCGCCCGAACGCGGTCAGGTTGGTCCGTCCCGCCCCAGCACCCGCCCCAGCACCCGCCCCAGCACGCTGAGCGCGACATCGGGCACATTGGTGCAGATGCCATCGATGCCCCACCCCGCCAGCTCGACCATGCGCTCGGGATCGTCACAGGTCCAGGTGTTGATCGCGATGCCCGCAGCGTGGCACTCGTCGATCACGTCGCGACGCACGAGATCGACCCACGGATGCAACGCCGAGTGTCCGCGAGCGAGCAGAAGGTCCACCACGCCGTCGGGGACGACAGACGTCAGCCACGCCGTTCTGATCGGGGCTCCGGCCTCGTCGGCGATCGCCCGACAGCGATCGACCGTCTGCAGACGAAAAGACGAGATGACCCAACGCTCGTGATCGCGCCGGGCGAGCAACAGCGCCATCGTCTGGTCGGCGATCGACTCCGACGCGTCGAAGTCTGCCTCTCCCGGATCGTTCTTGATCTCGACGTTCACCCACGCCACCGAGCAGGCATCGAGTGCGACGTCGACCGCAGGTACCGACGGTGGGAGGTCGGCGGCATCGACGTGGCAGATCATCCGTCCGTCACCCAGATCGGGATTGTGATGGACCACGAGCACGCCGTCGCGAGTGCGACGCACGTCGAGTTCGACGGCGTCGGCGCCCATCCGCGCCGCCACCGCGAACGCTTCGACGGTGTTCTCCGGCGCCGCCCTCGACGCCCCACGGTGAGCTATCACCTGCACGCCGTCACCCATGTTGTCCCCCTTTCGTGATCGATCGCCGGTCACCCAGCATGCTTTCGGCGCACACCCATCGGTGGCAGGCATGGCCCCCCACCTACAACAGATGAAGCAACCCTCATTCCACTCTTGTGCGCGTGCCCAATGTTTCCTACCGTTTCATCTCGGTGTACAACGACTTCGTGAACCCGAGCACAATCGTCGGTCCCACGTTCATCTGCCGTACACCTCCGACGGCGCCATCGGTTGCCGAGCACTGTCCGAACGGGGAGCACGCATCGTGACGATCCTGGCCTCGAGCCTCGCGCTCGCAAATGCCGACTACACATGGCGCGATCGGTCGATCTGTCGCGACACCGATCCCGACCTGTTCTTCCCGGTCGGCACCACGGGTCAGGCATTGTTGCAGATCGAACGGGCCAAGGAAGTCTGCGGGGAATGCCCGGTGAGCAGCGAATGCCTCGAGTACGCGCTCGAGACCAACCAGGACTCGGGCATCTGGGGCGGCCTCGATGAAGAGCAGCGCCGCGCCATCCGCCGCCAGAGCGCTGCGCGCCAACGTCTGCTCGCCTGAGCACGTAGTTCGCGACCCGGAGGTCGCGGCCGTTGGTCAGGTCCCGATCGGAACCGTCAGTTGGACCACCGTGCCGATCCCGTCGCGCACGTCGGTGATCCCGACAGCTTCGAAATCGGCCTTCGTCCCGGCACGCATCACGATCGAGCCGCCGAGCTCGGTCGTCACGAGCGTGCGCACGATCGACAGCCCGAGCCCCGTGGCCCGATTGAGCTCGAAGCTCGGGTCGAGCCCCACGCCGTCGTTCACCACCGAGATCGACAACACGCCCGGCGTGCGGCTCAACTGCACCACCACGTCGCCGCCCGCGCTGCCCTCGGGGAAGCCGTGGTCGATCGCGTTCTGGAGCAGTTCGATGAGCACCACCGACAGCGGCGTGGCCACGGTGGTGGGCAACCGACCACCA
>JAYSLK010000545.1:0-5028 GCA_043725585.1 Actinomycetota bacterium | reverse complement strand
TCGCGTCCGGCGGAGGGCGCATGACCATCACGATGGATCGTTACGGAGCCGACTGGGCGATGGTGCAGCGCGGGTACGAGTGCCACACCCACGGCGTGGGTCGGCCGTTCACGTCGGCCAGCGCGGCTGTCGAAGCGATGTATGCCGAGAGCGACACGGGCGATCAGTACCTCGACGCGTTCGTCGTGGTCGACGACGCGGGCATCCCGGTGGGCACGATGCACGACGGCGACTCGGTCGTGCTCTACAACTTCCGCGGTGACCGGGCGATCGAGATCTCGCAGGCCTACGAAGACCCGGCATTCGCGATGTTCGACAGAGACATCGTGGCCCCTCGCCCTGACGTCTTCTTCTGCGGGATGTTGCAGTACGACGGAGATGCGCTCGTGCCGAAGAACTACCTCGTCGACCCGCCGGTGATCGAACGCACGATCAGCGAGTACCTCTGCGCGGAAGGCGTTCGGAGCTTCGCGATCAGCGAGACCCAGAAGTACGGCCACGTCACCTACTTCTGGAACGGGAACCGGTCGGGCCACATCGACGCATCACTCGAGACCTATGTCGAGATCCCCAGCGACAACGTGCAGTTCGACACCACGCCGGCGATGAAGGTGCGCGAGATCACCGATCGCACCATCGAACTGCTCCGCTCCGGCGAGTATCGGTTCGGCCGACTCAACTTCCCATCGGGTGACATGGTGGGTCACACCGGCCATCTCCACGCAACGATCGAGGCGATGGAGGTGATCGACGAATGCATCGCTCGCCTGCTCGCCGTGGTCGACGAACTCGGTGGTGTGCTGGTGTACACCGCCGACCACGGCAACGCCGACATCATGTTCACCGAGATCGGGGGCGTGCGCTCCCCGAAGACGTCGCACACGCTGAGCCCGGTTCCGTTCGTCATCCACGACAGCGCATGGCGGGGCGAGTACCGCATCGCCCGCCCGGACGGGGCCGGTCTGGCCAACGTGGCGTCCACGCTGCTCGAGCTCCTCGGCTTTCGACCGCCTGTCGACTACGAGCCGGCAGTCATCGCGTTCTGAGCATGCTCGGCCGGCATCGGACGGGGCAGGGGGCCGATGATCAGTAGCGTCGTTCGCCATGACCCATGGCTTCGATCGTTACCTTCGCTACGACGAGTACACGACTTGGTTGCACGACACCGCAGCTGCGCACCCCGGACTGCTCACGGTCGAGTCGTACGGGCGATCGTTCGAGGGTCGCGAACTCTGGTTGGCCACCGTCACGGACACCTCGGTCGGCCCGCACGACGCGAAGCCTGCCCACTGGGTCGACGCCAACATCCACTCGGTCGAGGTGACAGCAGGAGTAGCGGCGCTGCACCTGATCCACCATCTGGTCACCGGGTTCGACAACGACGAGGTCGTCACTCGCGCGCTTCGCTCGCGAACCTTCTACATCGCCCCACGGGTGAACCCCGACGGTGTGGAGTGGGCGCTCGCCGACTCGCCGCAGTACCGGCGCAGCAGCGTGCGCGCCTGGCCGTGGCGCGACGCGCATCGTTCACCCGGGTTGCACGAACGCGACATCGACGGCGATGGCCACATCCTGTCGATGCGCATCCCCGACCCTCACGGCGCGTGGATGGTGAGTGAGCTCGACGCTCGTCTGATGACATCGGTGCCCATCGACGGCACGCCACCTGACGTGCCGCGCTACCGGATGATGTACGAAGGCGAAGTGGTGGACCACGACGGTTTCACCGTGCCGACTCCGCGGCCACCCGAAGGCCTCGACATGAACCGGAACTTCCCGGCCGGATGGGGGACCGCCGTTCGTGGCAGTGGCGATCATCCGCTCAGCGAACCGGAGATCGATGCGCTCGTCCGCGCCGTCGCGGCTCGCCCGAACATCTGCGGCTACAACGCCTATCACACCAGTGGTGGCGTCTTGCTGCGGCCCTCGAGCACCACGGGCGACAGCAACCTGGCGCCGCTCGACCTGTGGGTCTGGAACCAGCTCGGAGAGCGCGGCACGGCACTCACGGGCTACACGGTGCACTCGGTCTTCGAGGACTTCACGTGGGACAAGAAGGTGACCATGAGCGGAGCGGCCGACGACTGGGCGTACGAGCATCTCGGTGTGTTCGGCTGGACCACCGAGTTCTGGGATGTGATCCACGCTGCCACTGGCGTCAAGCAGTCCACGCACTTCTGGTACGTCGGCCCCACCGAGGCCGAGGAGCACGCGGTGCTCCAGTGGTCGGACGCGAACCATCCGGAGATGTACACCGATTGGTACGCCTTCGACCATCCCCAGCTCGGTCCGATCGAATTGGGCGGCTGGGACGACATGTGCACGTGGACGAACCCTCCGCTGTCCTTGCTTGCCGACGAAGTGAGGCCGCACGCGGCGTTCGCCGTGTACGAGGCGCTGGCTGCACCCGAGTTGCAGGTGGCCCACACCGCCTGTGTGCCGCTCGGCCCCGAGACGTGGCGCGTCGAGGTCGGCATCGCGAACACCGGCTGGCTGCCGACGCAGGTGACCTCGAAGGCGCTCCAGGACCACATCGTGCTCCCGATCGCGGCGACGCTCGAGGGTGGCGAGGTACTGGGCGGACCGGCGCGTCACGAACTCGGCCAACTCGACGGCAGGGCGAGCGCGCGCTTCAACTCCAAGCAGGACGGCACGCCCGACCGCGTGCTCGCCACGTGGGTCGTTCGTGCCCCGCTCGGTCGCGAACTGCGTGTTCGGGTGGAGCACCAGCGGGCGGGCAGAGTGGAAGCTGCCGTGATCGTCGGATCGTGACACTCCGCCCACCGACGGTGTCTTCCGGCCGCGAGCGGTGCTCGGTCGAGTGAACAGGATGGCCCATCCAGGGTCGGGATGACTCTCGGTTTGGTCAAGAACGCGGTCCCTCCGTCGTCAGGGCCTGAGCTGCATGGTTAGCGTTCATCCGATGCGAGTCGGCTGGATCAGAGCACTGCTTATCGGCACCGGGGTCGCCGTGCTCGCTGGGGCGCTCATGAGCCTCGGTGGCAACGCATCGGTGAACGCCGCACCCGAGTCGTTCGCCGGTCTCGTGCCGGCGCGGTTGTTGGAGACGCGTGTGGGTGTGGGTCTGGTGACCGTCGATGGGTTGCAGCAGGGTGTGGGTGCGGTCGGGGCGGGTCAGACGTTTGATCTGCCGGTGTTGAATCGTGGTGGTGTGCCGGCGTCGGGTGTGGGTGCGGTTGCGTTGAACGTGACGGTGACGGGGCCGACGATGGGCAGTTTCGTGACGGTGTTCCCGTCGGGTCAGCCGCGTCCGACGGCGTCGAACCTGAACATGTCGCCTGGCGCGACGGTGTCGAACATGGTGGTCGTGCCGGTGGGGGCTGGTGGCCGGGTGTCGTTGTTCAATCTGGCGGGTCAGACGGATGTGGTCGTCGATGTGCTGGGTTGGTTTCCGACGGGTGCGGGTTTCGGTGGTCTCGTGCCGGCGCGGTTGTTGGAGACGCGTGTGGGTGTGGGTCTGGTGACCGTCGATGGGTTGCAGCAGGGTGTGGGCGCTGTCGGGGCAGGCCGCACCCTCGAACTCCCCGTGCTCGGCCGCGGCGGTGTGCCGGCGTCGGGTGTGGGTGCGGTCGCGTTGAACGTGACCGCCACCGAACCCACGATGAGCAGCTTCCTCACCGTCTTCCCGGCGACCGTACCGAGGCCGACAGCATCGAACCTGAACATGTCGCCTGGCGCGACGGTGTCGAACATGGTGATCGTGCCGGTCGGGGCGAACGGGCGCGTGTCGATCTTCAACCTCGCCGGTTCGGCCCATGTCGTGGTCGACGTGCTGGGCTGGTTCCCCGCCGCCGACGTGATCACCACCACCACGACCACAGCCCCGCCACCCACCCCGTTCACGCGGCTGGTCAATGCCGGCACCAACGGTATCGCCACGGGCGGCGCCACCGGCGTGGCGATCAGCGCGAACGGTCGCTACGTGGCCTTCGCGTCATCCGCCAACAACATCGTGACGAGCGACACCAATCCCGGCACCGACGTTTTCGTCCGTGACCTCGAGACGAACTCGGTTGTCCTGGTGTCACGCGCCATGCCCGGCGGGGACGATGACGGCGATTCGGTGGAGCCGTCGATCAGTGCTGACGGCAGCAGAGTGGCGTTCCACACGAACGCAAGGCTCGTGCCGGGGGATATTGGCACGGCATTGGACATCTATGTTCGAGATCTCTCGGCCAACACCACGATCCGGGTCAGCACGCCAAGTCTGATTCCGTCTCCCGGCGACTCGACGTGGCCAGCGATCAGTGGCAACGGTCGGTACGTCGCATTCAACTCGCACAACGCGAATCTTGTTGTCGAAGACACGAACGGCCACATCGACGTCTTCGTTCGAGACCTACTGCTCAGCACGACAGAACGGATCAGCGTTGACTCGAACGAGGTCCAGGCCACTGGCGGCGGTGGAGGTTCGTTTGACTCCGGCATCAGCAACGATGGGCGACGTGTGGTGTTCAGCTCGAATGAGACGAGCCTTGCGCCTGGCACGGATCCCAACGTCCGTCACATCTATGTGCGCGATCGAGTCGCGGGCACCACCACATTGCTGACGAGAACTCCTGGTGGCGTGCCCGTTCCGCCGCCGCCATCGCTGCCGCCGCCTGCGCCGCAGGAGTACTCATCCCAGGACCCGTCGATCAGTTCCGATGGCGCTTGGATCATGTTCCACTCGACCTCACCGGATCTCGTCAGCGATGATCTCAACGGTGTCGAGGACGTGTTTCGGGTGGCGGCCACCGGAGGTTCCATGACTCGTGTCGGCCTCGCCACGTTCGAGGGTCAGGTCGAGGGTGCCAACGCGATGATCAACTCGAACGGTCGGTACGTCACGTTCAGTTCGGATTTCAGCGGCGTGCGCGAGGTCTACCGCTTCGACGCAGACCTCGTGACGCAACTCACGTTCAGCGTCGACACGAACGGCGTGGACGCCAACGCTGCGTCACGTGACTCCGTCATCAGCGGCGACGGACGATCGGTGGCGTTCGTGACGAGCGCCACCAACCTCGG
>JAYSLK010000544.1:0-2412 GCA_043725585.1 Actinomycetota bacterium | reverse complement strand
GAGCAACTGCAGCGTCGGGTAGACCGAACCGGGGCTCGGCTTCCATCGACCACCGGTGCGCTCCTCGAGACGCTGGATCAACTCGTACCCATGTCCGGACCCCTCGCTGAGCGCCGACAGCAACGCGAATCGGGTGTCACCCCGACGCATCCGGCCGCGACCTCCGCGAGGCCCACCCGGACCGAACGGGCCGCCATGGCTGGCATGGCTGGCATGGCCGCCGCCGAAGTCTCGACCCGGACCCTTTTCTCGATGTGCATGACGCATGATGCGCCCCTTTCTCGCGATCGCTGTACGACCTGTCTTGATATGTTACGAGCCATCACGATATATCGATATGTCTCCCAACACAACCCCTCCGTGCGTTCTGGTCGCGTCTTCCGGCGCCAGCCGCACGAAGACGCGACCAGAACGCTTCGGAAGTCAGCTCAGGGCAGCTGGTTCGAGCGGCACACCGCGGCGAACCACAGGGCGCTGGCCTTGGGCGTGCGCATCTGGGTGTCGTAGTCGACGTGGACGATGCCGAATCGCTGCGAGTATCCCCATGCCCATTCGAAATTGTCGAGCAGCGACCAGGCGAAGTAGCCCCGCACGTCCACGCCCTGGGCGATCGCTGCGGCGAGGGCGCGAAGATGTGCGTCGTAGTACTCCACGCGGCGCTCGTCGTTCACTCCCCCGGCAATCCCCGCGACGGGCGGTGCCGTCGCCGGGTCGTCGTGGTACGCGGCGCCGTTCTCGGTGATGTACAGCGGCGGAAGCGCATCGCCGTAGTCGTCACGCAAGCGCACCAGCAGCCGCTCGAAGCCCTGCGCCGTGATCGGCCACCCGATGTCGGTGCGCGGCCCATCCAACTCCGCCGGGCCGGCGTGAGGGGCGCTCACATGCGGCGTGACGGAATCGTCACCGGCCGCACGCGACGTGTAGGAGTGATCGTTGTAGTAGTTGACTCCGAGCCAGTCGAGCTCCTCGCCGATCACTGCTTCGTCACCGTCGTGCACACAACGGGCCCACAAGCCGAGGTCGTCGAGCACGTCGGCCGGGTACCGACCGAGCAGCAGCGCATCGAGCCACCAGCGGTTCAGCGTGCCGTCGATCCGTCGCCGAGCATCGTCACCCAGCATCTCGTCCACGTGGACCGGGGCTGGGTTGAGGACGGTGCCGAGCGACAGATCCGGCCGGATCGACCGCATCGCCTGGACCGCGTACCCGTGGGCGAGCAACTGGTGATGGGCCACCGTGACGGCAGCCGCCGGATCGGTCCTTCCCGGTGCATGGTCGCCCGAGGCGTGGCCGAGATACGCATAGCACCAGGGCTCGTTCAGCGTGGCCCATCGCTCGACCTTGTCGCCGAACTCGCGCGCCATGAGCGCGGCATAGTCGGCGAACCACCACACACACTCTCGAGCTCTGAACCCGCCACGGTCCTCGAGCGCCTGCGGGAGATCCCAGTGGAACAACGTGGGCACCGGCTCGATGTCGTGTTCGAGCAGCAGGTCGACCAACCGGTGGTACTGCCCCAGGCCCGCTGCCGACGGCGTGCCGACGCCTTCTGGGAGGACGCGTGCCCAGGCGAAGGAGAAGCGGTACGCGTGCAACCCGAGATCGGCCATCAGCTTCACGTCGTCGGCCATCAGACGCATGTGGTCGCAGGCAACATCGCCGTGGTCGCCTCCGCGCACCTTGTGGGGCACACGGCAGAACGCATCCCAAACCGTGTCCCCCCGACCGGCTCGGTCGCCTTCGATCTGGAAGCTGGCCGTGGCGGCGCCCCAGGTGAATCCTGCGGGGAATCGGACGGACTGAGTCATCGGCGGACGTCGCCCTTCGTGCTGGCGGTGACAGGAGCAGGGGCAGGGATCGGAGGAGCGGTCGGCGCAGCGGGGGCGGGCGAGGACGGCTGCACGCCGCCATCGAGGGCGTCGACGAACCATCCCATCGCGAGCGGGCCCAGCCGCAGCCATGGACCGTCGATGGTGACCGCATCGCCGAGCAGTTCGACGGGCTGGCCGAGTCCGGCCCAGCTGAGGGCGTCGATCGGGACCGACACCGAGGTGGCACCGACGTTGGCGATGCCGTAGAACCGGCCGTACACCGGATGCCGGCGCTCGAACGCGAGTACCGACAAGCGATCGTGGCGGTGCATGTACGTTTCGCCGCCGGCTGACAGCGCCCGTGTGGAGCGTCTCACCTCGAGCATGTGGCGCAGCCCGTCGTAGACGCGGCGCGGCGCCGACTGGGGGCCAGCGACATCGAGCGCTACCCAGTCCATCGTCGGCCGGTGCACCCAGCGGGAATCGTCGGCCGTGTCGGCGGTGTCGAGGAACGACCAGTCGTTGCACATCGCGATCTCGTCGCCCATGTAGATCAAGGGAATCCCGCCGAACGAACAGATCACCTTGTACCCGAGGAGCA
>JAYSLK010000543.1:0-3942 GCA_043725585.1 Actinomycetota bacterium | reverse complement strand
CACTACCTGATCAGATCAGGCGGCGAGAGCGAACTGCTCGTTGGCAATTCTGTTTTTTGCCCCGTTTAGCGAGTCTGAGCAACTCGGGTCGCACGTCCGACCGATGAAACTGACGTCGAAACCTGTCAGCCCCTTGGTTGGGTCTTGCGACCCGAAGCCTACCGGTATCCGGTTGGCTCAGCGCGGGTCGCGCCACATGCCGCGGAACAACGGGCCGTCGGGCGGGGGACGGTCCTCCCACAGCACACGGAACCCGTGCCGTTCGTAGAACGGCAGGTTCTGGGCGCTCGACGACTCGAGGTACGCCGGCAGCCCGTCGATGTCGCATCGGTCGAGCACGGGACGGATGACTTTCGCCCCGACGCCACCACCCTGCGACGCTGCGCCGAGGACGAAGAGGTAGAAGTGCGAGTCGTGCGGATGATGCGACCCCACCATCGCGCCCAGCGACACCAGGCGCTCGAGCGCGGCTGGGCCGAGGTGCTCGTGGACAGCGGCGCCGAGCGCGTTGCCTTCGTCCTCCCTGAACATGCGCACGTCCGGCGGTGACCACACCGCCGCGCCACCGCACCCGTCGAGGGTGTACAGGTGCCCGCGTTGGAACCCCGCCGCGATCGCGGTCCTGAAGAAGCCGACCGTCGATCGCTCGATCCGGTGGGAGCGGTCTGCGATGCCCGCCACCCATGTGATCATCGGGTCGTCGGCGAACGCCGTTGCCAGCGCCACCTCGAGCGCCGGGAGATCGGCGGCGAGTGCGTGACGCGCGGGGTGTCGGTTCGTGCTCGACGTCATGAGCGTGTTCCCTTCGTTCGGTGAGCAGCGGCCCACGCCACCACGTCGTCGAGTGCGGTCGGGTCGATCAGCGACCCGCGGCTCGCCACCCGCTCCGCATCTTGGCCCTGCAACAGGCGTTTGATCGGCACTTCGAGCTTCTTGCCCGACAGGGTGCGCGGGATGGCACGCACCTGATCGATCACGTCGGGTACGTGCCTGGGGGACAACTCGGTACGCAGCGCACTGATGATGCGGCCGCGCAAGCCGCCGTCGAGATCAACATCCGGTGAGCAGACGAGCAGCAGGATGAGCGTGCCCGGTCCGCCGTCGGCGTCCTCGAGATGCACGACCACGCTGTCGAGCACGTCCGGCATCGATTCGACGACACGGTAGAAGTCGCTGGTGCCCAGACGCACGCCACCGCGGTTCAACGTCGCATCCGATCGGCCGGTGATCTCGCAGGCGCCGTCTTCGTGAAAGGTGATCCAGTCGCCGTGGTGCCATCGATCGGGGTAGGTCTCGAAGTACGTGGAGCGGAAGCGGTCACCCGTCGGATCGCCCCACAGCCCGACCGGCATCGACGGCATGGGGGTCGCGATCACCAGCTCGCCGGTGACGCCAGGGGCACAGTCGTTGCCGTCGGGATCGACGGCGCGCACGTCGCATCCGAGCATCCGCACGCTGATCTCGCCGGCGCGTACGGGCACCGTGGGTGCTGCGCCGACGAACGCCGTACACACGTCGGTTCCACCGCTGACCGAGCAGGTCTGCACGGTCGGGCCGACATGGTCGCGCACCCAGCGGAATCCGTCGGCAGGCAGCGGTGCACCGGTGGACCCCACTTGCCGCAACCGTGAGAGATCGAACTCGTCTCGTGGGCTGAGCCCGCCCTTGCGGCAGGCCATGATGAACGGAGCGCTCAAACCGAGCACGTCGAGCCGTTCGTCGGATGCGATCTTCCACAAGTTCGACAGGTCGGGCGATGCCGGATCGCCGTCGAACAGCACGATCGTCGAGCCCACCATCAACCCCGACACGAGGTAGTTCCACATCATCCACCCGGTGGTGGTGAACCACATGAAGCGGTCTCCCGGGCGCAGGTCGTGATGCAGCGCCAGCACCTTGAGGTGCTCGAGCGTGATGCCACCGTGGCTGTGCACGATCGGCTTCGGCAGCCCTGTCGTGCCCGACGAGAACAGCACGTACAGCGGATGATCGAAGGGCACGCCGTCGCACTCGAGCGGTCCGACCTCGGCGCAGCAGTCTGCCCACGAGACGGTGTGGACCGCGAGCGCTGTCGGGGAATCGTGCAGGTAGGGCACGTGCACCACCGACCGCAACGTCGGGAGGGATGCGACCATCTCCGCGAGCTCCTCGCGACGGTCGACGTCCTTGGTGCCATAGCGGTAGCCGTCGACTGCCACGAGCACCGTGGGCTCGAGCTGCGACCACCGGTCGATCACGGCACGTACACCGAACTCGGGCGCACACGAGCTCCAGATCGCCCCCAGGCTGGCTGTCGCGAGGAACGCAACGATCGTCTCGTGCACGTTCGGCATGAACGCAGCCACCCGATCGCCGCGACGCAGACCGAGCCGCACGAGGCCGGCGCGGCACCGGGCCACGGCCTCGCGCAGTTCGTCCCACGACAGCTGCGTGCGGTCGCGCGTCTGCGACAGAGACACGATCGCTGGATCGCCTCCGGACCGGAGCAGGGCGTGTTCTGCGTAGTTCAGCGCCGAACCGGGGAACCACTCGGTCCCCGGCATCTCGACCCTGCCCAGGGCGGCGGTCGGCGCGAGACGCCATCGCACGCCGGCCCACTCGGCGAAGGCATCCCAGAAGGCGCCCGGCTGGTCGATGCTCCAGTCGAGCAGAGCGGAGTAGTCGTCGAACCACCGTCCTGATCGAGCCGACGCGGCTCGGGTGAAGTCGGCCAGACGGCTCTCCCGGGCGGCCGAAACCGGCGGCATCCACACGACCTCACCGCGCTGGACGTCGCTCACGCCCGGCGACACTAGCGGTGACAGGTCCCGGTGGCGGGGTGATCGCCCGACACGCAGCGGAGTGGATCTTGACGAAGTCGGAACACGATTGACGGGCGGTGGGCCGGACCGGTCCGTACGATCGGGAGCTTGAGGACAAGACCTTGAGGACCGAGCGGCACCTCTCGACAGGGTCGACCGATCCGTTCACCGCGAAGCGCGGCATCGGTTCGTGCGAGATCACGTCCACGTCGATGGGCTACATCGGCGCGCTCGACGGCCTTCGAGCCGTTGCGGTCGTGTTGGTGATGGCCTCGCACCTGCATGTCGGCGCGTTCCGCGCCGGCGAGATCGGCGTGACGATCTTCTTCGCCTTGTCGGGCTACCTCATCACCCGACTGCTGCTGGAGGAGCACCGCGATCACGAGCGGATTTCGTTGAAGCTGTTCTACAAGCGCCGCTTCCTCCGCCTCCTGCCCCCGCTGTACCTCATGCTCGCAGTGATGGTGCTGGTACATCTCTTCGCACCAGACTTCACCGGACTGTCGTGGGTGGGTCTGCTGCTCGCGGCCACCTACACCACCGACTTCGGCATCGTCGCGATGGGCAGCTATCCCAGCCCGGCAACCGATCACACGTGGTCGTTGTCGGGGGAGGAGCAGTTCTACTTCGTCTTGCCCATCCTTGTCGTGATGGCGTTGCGAGCGCGATGGCGGATGGCGACGTTCGCCTCGGTCGCCGCAATCGTCACGTTCGTGGGTGGAACCATCACGGCGTTGATCGCGGCACAGCACGACCAGGGCAACGTTCGCCTGCTCACCAACCCCGTCATCCGTGGTTGGGAGTTCCTCGCCGGCGCCGCTGTTGCCGTCGTGGTGATGACCGAGGCGTTCGGGGTTCGCGAGCGAATTCGTCGACGGCGAACCGCCGCACAGGCCGGTGTGCTGATCGGGTCGGCACTCGTCGTGATCGCGTTCTGCACGCCGGGCTGGACCGAGCACAACCTCACATCCGGCGTGTCGTTCGCGCTCGCCGTCGCGGCGGCCTGTGTGGCCGGGCTGCTCGCCGAGGGCGTGCGGGCGCCCGGTCTACGTTGGTTCGGCTCGGCGGTGGCCACATGGGTCGGCCGGCGCAGCTATGCGATCTACCTGTGGCACGTACCGATCTTCCAGCTCGTGTACCG
>JAYSLK010000542.1:0-3375 GCA_043725585.1 Actinomycetota bacterium | reverse complement strand
AGCGACCGGCCGATCACCGCCGCCACCAACGCTTCCGGATCCACACCGAGATCACTGAGCTGCCCGACCCACCGTTCGTGCAGCACGTCGGCGTTCACGGCGTGGTCCTTCGCTGGCCGCGAATCGACCGCCGCTTCCCGCTCGAGCTGCCAGCGCTCCCGCTGCGTCGGCTCCCGACCCATCGTCTGCTCGAACCGATCCAACTTCTCCGACAGCCGTGCGACGACTGCCTTGGTGCGGGTGGAGAACTCTTCCACCACTCGCCGGTCGATGCCGTCGATCTCAGCGATCCCGTTCACGACCGGACCCCACTCCACCCCGAGACGGCGTGTCAGCTCCGCACGCTCCGCCGCGTGGAACAGCGCGGACAGGGTGCGCTGATCGCGCTTCAACGTGCGGGCGTCCAGGGCGAGCCAGCGGCCGTCGGGGGACTTCACACGGTTCGCCACCACCAGATGTGTGTGTAACTGCGGATCCAACGCACGCGACGTGTGCTGCCGGAACCCCGCCGCCACAATCCCCTCCGCGTCCACCACCACGACCTCGCCACCCATCCGGAACCGGGTGTGCGCGTGCGCCTCGATCCACCCTGCGACCGCCGCGACCGCGGCGTCGTGTGCGGCGAGGACCTCGGCCCGGACCCAGTCATCGCCGACCGCCCATAACACTGACACCGACTTCGGCGACGACGCCGTCACATCGAACCCGCGCACCGACTTTCCCGAATACCCGTTGCCCAACAGCCGGTCGGGGTCGCGAGGGTCCAGCCCGGCCATCAGCGCGAGGAACGCCTCGTCGTCGACCGTCCCGGACAGGCCGAGCATCCCGGCCGCTCGGCCGTGCCAGATACCCCTCGGCTCGTCCGCGTCGAGGTAGTAGTTCGGCAACGCCTCCACGTAGTACGCGCCAGCCGCAGCGCCCTTCAACGTCGTCACACGAACCGTCACCGGATCACCGCCGCCGCTGTGCACTCGTCTGTCCATCCCGAGACCTGAACCGAGAACGTTCGAGCTCCCATACGACTCAGCCCTCGAACGGCAACGACTGCTGCGAGTCGATCGTGTCGTCCCGACGAGTCTCAGCCTCGTCCGTCGGAGCTTCCTCGATGTCCCGCACCTCGGCTGCCGGTGCAGCTGTCTCAACAGCAGCACCGCCGATTCCGGCCTCGATTCCGACGTCGAGCCCCTGCCCTGCTCGCCGCCCGGGCGCGGCGTCGAGGTCGGGCTCGAGGCCGGGCGCCGTGTCAGCAGCGCCCGGAGGACGCCGCTCGTTGCTCTTGCCCGGTGCCTGCGGTGCCGGCTCTGCGGTCGGGCTCGCGCCCTTTCGGGACGAGCGGTGCGGACGATGCTTGCGGGTGCGCGGCGGGGGTGGCCACGTGATCGACCGGCCTGCGTACTCCTCGAGCCGAGCCCGAGGAATCCGGTACTGGCCACCGACGAGAATCGCCGGGATGCCATCGGTGCCGGCGCTCCTCACGAAACGACCGACGAGCTCGTACGTCGTCGACCGTCCGATCTGCAGCACGTCGGCCGTCTGATCGACCGTCAAGAAGTCGGGGGCCTGCCGACCGCCGTCGGATGGGTATCCGGCCCCGGTGATGTTCCCGATGATCTTCCCGGCGATGTTCCCGATACCTGCTCAGGTGGGGTGTGAACTTGCAAGGAGTGCGGCAACAGCCGCAGCCCCGACCCCAACGGTCGGAACGACGTCATCGATACGAAATCAACTTCCCGGCGATGACGGGCGGAAAAGCGCAAATCCCGGCGGCTCCTCGAACGGGGGAGAACGCCGGGATCACTTTCCTCGCCTACTGGCCAGGACGCCTTCAGAATCGCACATGCGGTGCTCCGCCGTTCGCTCTTTCACCGTACGCCGCGATTCCGACTCCGACTCGAGGTCAGGCACCGACCCGCGACAGGAGACGTCGGTACTGCTCGATCGTTCCAGGCAGGACGCGGAGGTGAACGACGGTCCCGACCGGCTTTTCCACGAGATCGATCACCTCGCACACCGCTGGCGTGAGCGTCGACCCGGCGACCACCACCTCACCAGGCCGGATGAGCGACGGATCGTCGGCCTCGTCGAGAAACGTCCACACGAATCCGGTCTCGTCTTCACTGTTCAGATCAGCCTCGATGTCGACTCGCGTCATCGTTCCTCCTTCCGTTCGTCAGCGTAGGGGTTCACGAGCAACTCCCCGAACGCGGCTGCCAGTTCATCGACAGCCTCGAGGCTCGGCATGAGCACCGTGAAGTGGGGATGGCCGAACGTCGGCAACAACGCGAACCCCGAGCGATCGAGACGCCCCACCGTCGTGCGGTACACCAACGGATACGAGCGCAGCTTGTCGGCCATGACGTGCATCTCTTCCGCCGATCCGGTGCGCGCCGCAACGAAGACGGAGATGCCGTAGATCGGCTCACCATCCAGGACGTAGAGCCGATGCAATCGGCGAGCGTGGCTTCGCAGGAGGGACGGGGTGTCGGGGCCACCCCGGATCACCACTGCCCAGTCAGGATCGAGCGGCGCGACGGATCGGACCCTCGCCCGCAGCTCCTCACGGCCGTCGTCGCTCACGACGGTCCCAGCAGTGCGGCGACGGCGGCTGCGGCTTCGGCTTGTTGGCCGGGCATGACGTGGGCGTAGGTGTCGAGGGTGAAGCTCACCGACGCATGTCCGAGACGCTCGCTCACGACCTTCACGTTCACCCCCGCCATCAACAAATGTGATGCGTGGGTGTGACGCAGATCGTGCAGCCGGATGCGCGGCAGATCGGTCGCGTCCACGAGCCGGCCGAACGCTTGCGTCACCGAGTCGGGTCGGATCGGGCGACCGAGCTCGGTGGTGAAGACGCGATCGTCGATCTTCATCGGGATGCCGAGCATGAACAGGAGCTCGCGCTGCGATGCGCGGTAGTGCTGCAGGATCGCGGTCGTCGCCGGGTCGATGTCGATGACACGGCGGCTGCGGCGCGACTTCGGTGCGTCGATCTGCTCCACGCCGTCGACCTGCGTTGCAGCCTGGGAGACGACGAGGGCGCCGCGGGTCAGCTCGACGTCGCACCACCGAAGTCCCACAGCCTCGCTGCGCCGCATACCGGTCATCGCGATCGTGCGGAACAACGCCTCGTTGTGATGGCCCTCGATCGAGCGCAGGAACCCCGCCAGTTCCGACGGAGTCCACACCTGCATCTCGGGAGCCCTGGAGCGAGCGGTCGTGAGCGAGGGCGCATCGGCCAGGCGGGCGACGTTGCGCGTGACGAGGCCTTTGCGCTCGGCGTCGTTCAGCATCTTGTTCGCCGCCGCATGCACGTGGTGCACGCTCGTCATCGACAGCGGTCCACCGTCACGGCTGCCGCCCACGAGCAGGTCGCGA
>JAYSLK010000541.1:0-11030 GCA_043725585.1 Actinomycetota bacterium | reverse complement strand
ACGGCACACCTACTCCAAGGAGTTCTTCGAGGACGTGATCTGCCGCGCCATGGGCGGTCGCGTTGCCGAGAAGATCGTGTTCGGCCATCTGAACTCCGGTGCGTCCAACGATCTCGAGCAAGCCACCGGCATCGCCCGCCGCATGGTGCGCGAGTGGGGCATGAGCGAGCGGGTCGGTCCGATGGCGTGGCACGGTCAGCAACAGGTGTTCCTCGGCGAAGACCTCATGACCAGCGGCCGCGAGTACAGCGACGAGACCGCTCGGATGATGGACGAGGAGATCTCGCGGATCCTCTTCGAGCAAGAGCAACGGGCACACGCGCTCCTGCTCAAGCACCGTGCCGCGCTCGACCTCGTCGCCGAGGCGCTGCTCGAGAAAGAGACGATCGACGGCAACGAAGTGGCCGCCCTCGTCCAGGCCGGACTCGGTGGCTCGTCCCGCGAGGACGCCGAACCAGCCGAGCAGACCGCCCACTGAGCGACCTCTGTCGGCCGCCACTCAGTCGGCCGAGCAACCACCCCGCGGGAGCGTCCCCGGTTCTCGGGCATCGGCGACGGCTGCCCACAGATCGGTCGCGCTCGCCCGCCCGACGAACGACTCCCTGACGACGCCCTCGGCGTCGGCGATCACCGTGGTCGGCACCGCGTCGATCCGGTAGCGCTGGTGCAGGGAGCGTTGCGCGGTGTACTCGACCTCGACCACCGCCACATGGGGGCTGGCGAGCACAGCAGCCTTGGCGGTCATCTCGGCGCACGTGTGGCACGTGGCCGACGTGAACACGACGACCAGCCACTCCGCATCGATGCTGGCAGCGTGGACGAGCGGTGCGAAGTCACGACGATCGAGCTGCGCCGGTGCCTCGTGTGCGGTCTGGGTCGGGGCGTCGGGCCCGCGCCGGCGGCGGGCCACCAACGCGATGGCGGCCGCCACGGCGATGATGACGAGTGCGAGGAACAGACGATCCATGGCTCAAGCCTGCCAGGCGTCAACCCGCGAGCGGGAACGAACCCGAGCGCCCGCGCAGCTCCGCCGAGCGCGGCAACAGCCGTTCGACGAAGATCCGCTGCCCGCTCTCCACCACGAACGCCTTGCCCAACACCGACGGATCCGTGAACGGCACCGTGATCAGCCCGGCCGCCGGAAGCGCGATGTTCTCCAGACCGGGCACGGGCACCAGCCCACCGGGGCCGAGCGTGCTGACCGTGACCGTGGTATCGACGCCGTCGACGTTGAGCACGACGAGCGCATCCTCGATCGCGATGTCGGTGCCGACGGACGCCGACCATCTGGTCGAGGCGAGATTCGGTGGAGACCCCATCACGACGGACGTGGCGACGCTGTCACCGGCGGGCCGGGTGATCACACGTTCGACGACGATCGAGTCGGCGGCGAACGTCGAGAACACCGCGCCGTGGCGACCGGCTGGAAGGTTGACCACCTGGGAGTTGTCCGACGTGTCGAGGATCACGACGCCGCCCTTCGGCACGACGACCTCGGTGTCGTTGGTGAACTCAGGTGTGGACGGCAGTCCCAGGAACACCACCGAGACGGTGACATCGGCATCGGTGGGGTTGTAGATCGCATACGACTCGGTGATGCCGGGACCCGACTCACCGTCGGCGAAGTAGTACTGGCTGTTCAGCGACGGCGCACCGAGCGACATCCCGAAGCCGAGCCGCCCGCCGCCGACGTAGTGCTGTGCTCGACCCACGACGACACGACCCCGCGAGGTGCTCACCTGCGCGGCGAGGATCGGTTCGTCGCGAGCTCCGAGCTCGCCCAACGTGATCACCTGGACAGACCTGCCGGGCACCGGATAACCCTGCAGCCGCGACGGGCGACGGATCCCATCGGCGGTGACGAAACGGATGTCGACGATCGCCGCGTCGGGGGCCGGATTCGTGATGACCAGGCGCTCGGTGCTGTCGTCGACGGTGAACCCGTCGGCGAACCACCAGTTCGACGAGGCGGCGTTCGCGCAGGAAGCGACCGAGTTGCCGGCCGGGTGGAGGGCGATCTGCTCGACGAACCCACCCCCGCCCTCGATCTCCACCAGCGAGGACACGAACGAACCGGTCAGCTTCAGCGCGGCGAGATCGACGACGGTGGTCGATCGCGGCGCGACGATGATCGGCTGGTCGACCGCTGGCGCATCGGGGTCGGTCGAGTAGGCGGTGACCCGACCGGCAAGCGGTGCATCGCTCGGGTTGGTGACCTCGATCGAACCTCCGAGCCCGCTCTCGCCGACCGGCACTCCAGGACAGAACCAACTGGAGGTGATGAACGACCCGCTCGGCACGAAGGGCATGGTGGGGTTGCCGAGCGCAGCGAACATCGGTTGGAGCTGCACCGGCTGCTCGCGTGCTGTGATGCCGAGACCGGCGAGCGCGACCGCGACCACCAGGCCGGAGACGGAACGCAGCGGGGTCACGACTCCGCACCTTCGGTGGTCGGCGCCGCGCGTTGGGGCGCGACGAACGCTTCGGCGAGGTCCGTCTCGTCGAACGGGAGCATCTCGGCGGGCATCGGGACGTTCGGCACACCGATCGCCGGATCGATCGTGAACACCGGCTCCGTGACGACCGCCGACAGAGCAGGGCGTCTCAGGCGCGGGCGTCGGAAGCGGACGCTGCTGGCCGCGACCGCGATCACCCCCCAGGCGATCGCCTGGGCGAGGAGCGTGAGGTGATGCGCCCGCGAGGTGCGATAGGTGAGCTCGGCCGTGCCTGCTGATTCGGTGTCGAATGCCATCGTGATGCCGAACGCCGGCCGAGGCTCGATCTCGACACCGTCGACGGTGAGGTTCCATCGGCGGTCGACGGGCACGGCGAGGTGCACGGTGCCGGCAGCGACGTCGGCCGTGGCCGCGCTGTCGGCACCGCCGCCCGTCATGATCGGCGTGGCGCCGGAGACGTCGGATTGGGCGAGCGCGGCAACGCCACCGTCGCGGCTCGATTCGGCGCCGGCGGCGGTGAGCACGCTGCGCACGGGAAGCCAAGCGCGGTTCTCGTACACCAAGAAGTTCGGGGGGCTGTACACCTCTGCGAGGTCGAGCTGATCGCCGAGTGCATCGAGGAGCCCGGCCGGCGGTGGCAGCGGATCAGCGTTGGTGGAGACGGCACCGTCCACCAACGGCACGATCACGAACCGAACGGCCAATGGGGCGAGCAACCGCCCACCTCGAGTGGTCGTCCCCGTGGAGATCGCTTCGAGCGCCTGCAGCACCTCGGCCGAACCTTCGCCCTCGCGGGTACCGAAGGCATCGCCGATGTCGAGCCCAGGACCGTCGGTCATCGCCCAGCCGATCCCAGGCCGGAACCCCGTGGGCGCAGCAGGCACGACCTCCTGTCGTCCGAGCCACAGCACCCGGTAGTCACCTGCGGTCTGCTGGTCGGGGAGCTGGCCGAGGAGATCGACCAACGTGGTCTCCGGCGTGTCGTACCGCCCGCTGCCGACGGCGAACAGCGCCGGCACCATCCCGATCGCGATCGCGACGACCGCCACGATCGACAACGGCTGCCGCCATCCGAAGCTGCCGCCGCGCACATCGAGCTCGAACGAGGCGAGCACGCAACCCGCCGAGATCGCAACGCCCACCGCCACCGGCACGAGCAGGATCCCGGGCTCCGGCAGTCGGATCAGGAACGATCCACTGCCGTCGAGGGCCGCCATCCACCCGAACCCGACCACGAGGAATCCGGCGCGAGTCGCCCAACCCAGCCGCCACCCCCGCCCGATCAGCACGGCAGCCAGCACCGGGACGTAGAGCGCGATCGCGAGGACGACGGCGCGGGCGTTACCGACGTCGAACGTGGCGAGCTCGACGATCGACACACCGCGATCGCCTGCCGGCGGCGGCCCGACGATCGCTGTCCAGCCACCGTCACCGGCGAGCTGCAGCAACCAGGGCGCAGTGAGGGCGGCCGCTCCCACCACGGCGCAGATCCCGGCGAGCGCCAGGCGGAGCGACGCGCGTAGAGGAGCGCCGGTGAGCAACGTTGCCACCGAGACGAGTGCGGCGACCAGTGCGAGGACGAGAGGATAGGAAGCCTCGAAGGCCGTGGCGATCGACGCGACGAGCACCCCGGCTGCCAACAACTGCACGTGACGCCGTGCACCGAACCCGATGGTGCGCTCCCCCACCTCGTCTCGGGGGCCGGGGCCGAGCCCCGCGGCGCTGCGCATGAAGTCGATCGACCATGGCAGGGCGGCGAACGTCAGCAGCGCTCCCCACCGGCCCATCGAGACGAGCTGGACGGGCAGCGGCACGGCGATGTAGACGATCGTGCTGGTCAGTCGCGCCTTGGTCGTGCTGAACGAACCCGTGAGCCGCCACATGCCGATCGCGCCCACGAGCAGCGGGGCCACGATGGCCAAGGTGTGCAGCAGGCCCATGTGGAAGAGCGTGAGCACACTGGCGATCGAGATGAGCGCCAGGCCGGTCGGCGATGCGCCCGAGTGACCGAGTCCCTGCGGATCCCATCCCGACAGATACCGGTCGAGCAGGGCGCGCGGGCTGTCGCCGAACGGCAGGAACTGGCCGAACGCCGGCACACCTGCGGTGAGCAGTTCGCGAGCGCCGATCGCGATGATCGCGATGATCGCGATCCATCCGATTACGGCCGACGCGCCGGCTCGTTCGCGCCAGGCCCGCCCGGTGCCCCGCTGGGCGTCGGGACGAGCGTCGCGCGATCTCACGTATGCAGCCAGTCGAGCGCTGCCGCGGAGTTGCAGGCCGATGACCTCACGGTCGGGCACCAGACGCCCAGGAGCGACGGCCCGACGGCGGACGATCACCGCCGGCGTTCGGGGAACGATGCCGATGAGCGCACGTACGCCGGCGACGGCGCGGGCGCCCTGACCGCTCACCACACCGACGACGAACTGGGCGAGCGTGATCAGCACCATCTGAACGCTGAGCAGCGGAAGCCGCCGGGCACCGGTCAGCGTGGTCACGGCGCGCATCCGGTGTCGTGCGCGGAGCACGTCGTGGCGAAGATCGGGCCGGCGCTGTTCGAGCGCCTCGAGGTGCCGGGCGCGAGCCGAGGGAACGACCAGCACTCGCGCGCCCTGGTGATGGGCGCGCCAACAGAGGTCGACGTCCTCGCCGTGGAACGAGATGTCGGGATCGAACCCGCCGAGGGTGCGGAACAGATCGGCACGCACCAGCAGGCATGCCGATGGGAGGGCGAAGACGTCACGAACGGCATCGTGCTGTTCCTGATCGGTCTCACCCGGGTCGACGAGCGGATCGATCTCGCCGAACCGGTCGATCGCATAGCCAACGTGTTGCAGCACGTTGGGATCGTTCCATTCGACCAACTTCGGCCCGACGATCCCGGCGTTCGAGCGATACATCTCCTCGACGAGCAGGCGGATCGCGTCGGGCTCGAGCGCCACGTCATCGTGCAGGAAGCAGAAGAAGCCGTTGTCGCCATCGACCAGGCGGAGGACCTCGTTCGCCGTGCGCCCGAATCCATCGCGACCGTCGATCGCGCGTACGAAGGCCCGCGGCACCACGGCCGCCACCTTGACGGCAACGTCGGCCGGATCACCCGTGACCAGGACGAGGGTCTTGAGGTTGGCGTAGTCCTGGCGCGCGAGACCGGCGAGCACCTCGTCGAACCACGGACCGCCGGCGACGCTGTCGAGCATCTGTGGTTCATGGACCACCATCACGGCCACGACGGGCGGGGCGAGCGGGCTGGCGGGTTCCACGATCACGCGAGGCTAGCGGCGCGGCCCTCTCACCATCGGTCAGTCGACAGCGTCGGAGCAACTGCTTGCAATAGTTAGCACTATGCGGTACACTGCTCGCAGTTCATCGCGTCGATCACCCCCCGATCGACCCTCCAGAAAGGGCTCACCATGGCCAGCATCCCCACGTTCCCCTCCATCGATTTCTCGAAGCTCGATCTCTCGAAGCTCGATCTCTCGAAGCTCGAGATCGCCGGCATCGACACCGACAAGGTGCTCGGTGTGATCCGCGATGCCGCCTACGTGGTCGTCGGCTTCGGCGTCCTCACCGTCCAGCAAGTACAGGTGCGCCGCCGCGACCTGGCGCGTTCCATCAGCGATCAGACCGTCGTGAAGCAGCTCGGCATCGGCAAGGAGCAGGTCGAGGAGCTCCTGAAGGGCCTCGAGACCCGCATCAGCCAGCTCGACGACCGCCTCGACGAGCTCGAGACCAAGCTCGACAACGCGATCGAGAACCTCAGCGACAAGCTCCCCGAGCAGGCCAGCGCGTTCCTCGGTCAGGCCCATGACATGGCCAAGGCCGCCCGCAAGCAGGTCCGTGGCCTGCTCGTCAACGCTGCCTGATCCCTCGGCGCTGACCCGTCGGCGCTGACCCGTCGGTGCTGACCCGTCGGCGCTGACCTGGTGGGGCTCGATCAGCCGAACCAGCCGCTCACGTCGATCACGACGTGACTCGCGGTGCTGGTGCTCACGCACCAGCGACCCGTGGCGCTGAGTGCCGAGTTCACCAGCACCGCCACGTTCGTCTTCGCCTGGTACCGCAACATCGACAGCTGCGGTACCGTCGCGAGACATGGATGGACCGTCACCCAGCCGGTGGCCGATGCATCGACAGCCGTGAACTGGGCGGCCACCGCCCGTACCACACCGGCGCCGGGCAGCCCGCCCACGCCGGCCACCTGGATCCCCCGATCGACGTTTCGGGCGAAGGGACCGACGAAGCCCCGGTTCTCCCGAGTGTCGGCCAGCCGGAACGGCGTGACGGCGTAGTAGTCGGTCGTCGCCGACGGGCCATACCACCCGTTGATGTCGACGGCCAGATGCATCGTTGCGCTCACGAGCAGGCACACCTCACCGGTGGCTCCGACGGCGACGTCCACCTCGTTCGACACCGACGAGTTGGCCATCACGTTCGCCGAGCTCGCCCACGGGCGTGGCGTGTCGCACGGCCAGGCGGTCACGAAACCCGATGCGGTGGCATCGAGGGCGTGGATGGTCACCGAGGCAGCCGTCGAGTCGGCCGTTCCGCCCCCGAACCCTCGGGTGTGCACCCTCACCACCTCACCCGCCTCGAGGCGCCGACCGGACGACCGCGTGTCGAGGCGCCGTTGGGCGATCATCGGTTCGTAGCGCGCCCGCGCCGACGGGGCGAACGAACCGTTCATGTCGACCACGATCTCCGTGGTGGTGTTGCTGAAGACACAGAAGCTTCCGTCGGCACCGAGGGGCACGATGGCCGAGCCACTCACGATCCGACCCACCTGCGATTGCACCGCGGAGGTGAACGGCCGGGCGACGGCGCACGGGTAGACCGTGACGTACCCCTGCGAGACAGGGTCGACGGTCACCACGTTCACCGACACCGCCGTCGTCCCGGCAGGAACCTCCGGAGTGATCTGCAGGGTGCAGCCGCCGGTCAGCGGCTGGGCCGCGGTCGGATTGCTGCCCGAGCCGTCGCGCGTGTCGACGAGCCGGATGGGCACGATCGGTTCGAATCTCGCCGGCTGCGCCGGTGCGTTCGCGAGCGCGACCCCGAGCGGGGGTTCGGTGCGACCGGTGCAGCGATCGTTCCCCGCACTCGATCCGGCGATCGCGAACCAGTTCGACTTCAGGCCGACGGCGCGGCGGAAGGCATCGCCCGTCACCGCCACCGATCCGGCCGTGCCGTCGACGGTCATCGTGAGCACCCGGCCACCCCAGTCGCCCTGTCCCGACCGGGACGTGACCGTGATCCCGGTGAGCGCTCCGATCGTCGGCCAAGCCCTGGTGATCACCGAGGCCGACACCGATGCACGCCAGATGTGATGGGGATTGCCCGGTGTGGCATCGCCCCCGTCCTCGACCGGCGGAAACGGAAGCGAGCTGCCGGCGGTCCATCCGCCCGACGACGACGAGAACATCGTCAGTGCGATCGGACCCGAGGCGGTGCCGACGCGACGCACGACCCCCGCCGTGGCGGCGACCGCAGCGTCGACCGACGGCTGTTCCGTTCGGGTGTACGCCCCGGAGAGGCTGGTCCGCCACGCGGCGCCGGGATAGAACTGGCAGACCAGATCACAGGTCTTGGCGTAAGAGTACCGGTTCTCGGCCAGGCCGAAGCTCCTGGCCGCGACCGACTGCGCCTGCAACGCCGCCGATCCGCGGGCCGCCCACGAGGCAGACATCTCGGAGGCGACGACCACTCGCAGGTACTGCTCGAGCGGCACCTCGTTGACGGTCCGGTTCTCCCCGTCGGTGCCATTGGCAGCACGGAGTGCGCCGCGATAGGACCGGACCCGACCGGACGGTTCACACACGGCGGCGAGGTCGGCCACATCGGTGCTCGCTGACGTGTCGGTCGACGGGCGCACCGTGACCGACCCCATTCCGGTCGCCACCAGGGTCCACGGCGCCGACAGCGGATCGCTCGCCGCGGGGCAGGCCGACACGTCGGAGCGCACCCACACCCCGTAGCTGCGGTCGGCCACCTCGCGTACGACCACCGACCTCCAAGGGCCGCCCGGTACCCCGTCCACCGCGAGCGCACCCTTGTCGTGCACCACCGCTGTCTGCTGGCCGTCGAGGTTCATCAACCGCACGGTGATGGATGTCGCATCGGTGGTG
Organism: Actinomycetota bacterium; assembly: GCA_043725585.1. GTDB lineage: Bacteria > Actinomycetota > Acidimicrobiia > Acidimicrobiales > Ilumatobacteraceae > VFMC01. The sequence continues at coordinate 2,449 of JAYSLK010000541.1, read as the reverse complement.
CCTGCGACGGTGCCGCCGTAGTAGTGGTCGAGGATCTGCGATGCGTTCCACCCCAGGTCGGCCGCGTAGCCGTAAGCCCCCCATTGGCTCATCCCGATGCCATGGCCGTTGCCGTGACCATCGAGCTCGAGGGTGGTCGACTCGAGGGTGGTCGACTCGAGGGTGGTCGGGGCGGCCGAGACGATGGGGACCGAGTCCGTCGGGACCACGACCGCCATCATCGCCAGGACGGCCGCAACAGGGGCGGCGAGCGTCGGGCGGCGAATCCTCATGCATCATTGTCGGCCATCGCGACGTGGTGCTTGAGGTCGCACGGTCGTCGGATAACCTCGCCCCCTTGGTGGCACGCTCCGACTCGACTTCCGCACGCATGCCGCTCCCGGAAGGCACCCTTCCCGTTGCGATCGGCCTCATGGTCGCCGGGTTGTCCAGCTTCGCCTTCTTCGCTGTGGGAGAAGCGGCCCTCGGCAGCGAGGAGGCCTTCAAGCCCGTCGTCAGCATGTGGTTCGCGACCTTCGCCCTGGCACCGGGCTGTTTCCTCCCGCTCGAGCAAGAGCTCGGGCGAGCGCTCGCGGCCCGGCGGGCGCTCCGCCAGGGTGGTCGCCCGGTCGTGATCAAGGTGATCGCCCTGGGGGCGATCCTGGCCGGCGTGATCACCGCAGTGCTGCTCGCATTCAGCTCGTGGCTCGCAGGCGACTACTTCGGCGACAACTGGGTGATGGTCGTGGCCTTGATCATCTCGATCGCCGCCTATGCGCCGACGCACCTGGCTCGGGGCATCTGCAGCGGGTCGGGCCGATTCCAGTCGTATGCGGTGGTGCTCGGTGCCGACGGTCTCGTGCGCGTGCTGCTCTGCGTGGCGCTCGCCGTGGTCGGCGTGTCGAGCGTGGGCGCGTTCGGCCTCGCCGTGGCCGTCGCCCCCCTCGCCGGCGTCATCGTCGTCGCCTCCCGTGGCCAGTTGCGCACCGAGCCCGGACCAGAGGCGAGCTGGAGCGAGGTCACGCCGAACCTTGGCTGGTTGCTGCTCGGTTCGTTGATGGCCGCCTCGTTGGTGAACGCAGGTCCGATCGCCACCAGCCTCCTGGCCGGCGACGACGAAGAAGCCTTCGTCACACGGTTCGGCCAGGGCGTGATCCTCGCCCGCATCCCCCTGTTCCTCTTCCAGGCAGTGCAGGCAGCACTCCTGCCGCGGCTGTCGCGTCAGGCCGCCGCCGGCGAGATGGCCGAGTTCCGGTCCGGGTTCAAGCGCCTGATGAAGCTGGTGCTCGCCGTCGGCATCGTCGGCACCGTCGGCTCCTGGTTCCTCGGTCCGTTCGCAGCCGACCTCCTCTTCGGCGCCGACCTCACCCGTCGCACGCTCACGATCCTCGCCGCGGGAAGCGCGTTCTACATGCTCGGCCTCGCCATCGCCCAAGCCGTGATCGCGCTCCACGGGCACGCCCAGGTGGCACTCGGATGGACGATCGGCATGGTCACGTTCGCGCTCGCCACGACGCTGATCCAGGGTGAGGTCTTCCGTCGGGTCGAGCTCGGTCTGCTGATCGGTTCAGCATCGGCGATGGCGGTGTTCGCTTGGGCCCTTCGCACCCGGTTGCGCTCGGGTGCGGTGCCGAGCGAGTCCTCGATGTTCGAGGCGATGACCGACCTTCCGCTCGAGAGCTGACTACCTGCGATCGAGGCGCGCGCTCTCGATCGCCAGGTCGTGCGCGACCATCATCCTGACGAGCGTCGGGAAATCGACCTCCGGCTCCCAGCCGAGCTTGGCCTTGGCCTTGCTCGCGTCGCCGATGAGCAGGTCGACCTCTGCAGGACGGAAGAACTTCGGGTCCTGACGGACGTACCGCTGCCAGTCGTCGATGCCCACCTCGGCGAACGCCCGCTCGACGAGCTGCTGACCTGTGTGGGCCTGGCCGGTCGCGATGACGTAGTCGTCGGGTTCGTCCTGCTGGAGCATCGCCCACATCGCCTTGACGTAGTCGCCGGCGTATCCCCAGTCGCGCTTGAAGTCGAGGTTGCCGAGCACGAGCTCTTCCTGGAGACCGAGCTTGATCCGGGCCGCGGCGTTGGTCACCTTGCGGGTGACGAACTCGAGCCCGCGGCGTGGTCCTTCATGGTTGAAGAGGACTCCGGAGCAGGCGTACAACCCGTAGCTCTCGCGGTAGTTCACCGTGATGTCGTGGCCGAAGACCTTCGCGCAGCCGTAGGGCGACCGCGGATGGAACGGGGTCATCTCGGTTTGGGGGGTTTCGCGTACCTTGCCGAACATCTCCGACGAGCTGGCCTGATAGAAGCGGATCGGGTTGTTGTCGCTGCCGCCGACGATGCGGATGGCATCGAGCATGCGCAGCACGCCGGTGCCGGTGATGTTGGCGGTGAGCTCGGCCTGGTTGAACGACATCGCCACGAACGAGATGGCCGCGAGGTTGTACACCTCGTCGGGCCGGGCCAG
>JAYSLK010000540.1:0-3462 GCA_043725585.1 Actinomycetota bacterium | reverse complement strand
GTGTTCATGCCGTGACGCATCAGTTTCGGACGGGCGAGCCCCCAGTGCTCGGCGGCGGAGACAGCGGCATCGAACGAGGCCTGCGGATCGCCCGGTGGTTGGGCGATGAAAGGAAGCATCAGGATGGACCGATCGTCACGGGGGCTCAGACCTCGCGGCCGGGGTTGAGCCGACCGAGGGGATCGAACTGCTGCTTCACTCGCCGAGCGATGGCGGCCACGCCGGTATCGACGATCGGTGGAGCCACCGAACCCGGCGCAGCGTGGACGACACCGAGGCCGAGTTCGGCCACGAAGCTGCCGGGGGCGAGCCGGGCGGTCGCGCCCAGCACGTCGGCCGGACGGAGCGTGTGTCGGCCTTCGGGCAACCGGGGCGGCCCGGCGCTCTCGCTGAGGCGTGCCAGCCGTGCGGTCTCTTCCACGTCGAGGCGCTGACCCTCGAGGAGTGCGTGTACCCACGTGCCGTCCCACAGCACTGCGATCGGACGGTGGACGGTCGCGAAGACCGCCATCGGGTCGTCGGTCTCTCGCACGAACCACTGCGCGTGCGGTGCCGTCGGCCGGGTCCGCAGGATCACCTCGCCGAGAAAGCCCAGCGTGCCCATCGAACCGACCAGCAGCCGGCACACGTCGAACCCGCTCACGTTCTTCACCGTGGGTCCGCCGGCCTTCACCAGCGCACCGTCGGCGCCCACGTACCGGGTCTGCAGCAGCACGTCGCGCAACGGACCATCGCCGAGCCGCCGAATGCCGCTGTGCCCACGAGCGAGCGCCCCGCCGACGGTCCCGCCATCGGGCAGCACCGTGCGCTGTCCCACCTCAGCCAGCGCTGCCGACAGCTCGGCCACCGTGGTACCGGCACCGCACGCCACGGTCATCTCGTCTGCCTGGACCCACTCGATGCCCGACGGCGCGACCACTCGGCGCACGTGCGGTACGGCCCCACCTCGCGTGCCCAGACCACTGACGGTGACCGGACCCTCGCTGCCGACCTCGTCCGCGAACGCGGTCAGATCCACGTTCCCTCCGGCACGTGATGCGAGTCGCCGCAACTCGCAGGGCTGGGCAACACCTTCATCGGGTTGGCGAGGCCCGTCGTGTCGAACGCGGCCCGCAATGCCGCCTGCGCCGCCAGATCGGCAGGGCCGAACATGAGCGGCATGAGATCGCGCTTTTCGAGTCCGATCCCGTGCTCTCCACTCAGCACTCCGCCAGCCGCCACGCAGACGCGCACGATCTCGTCGCCAGCGGCGTGCACCTTCTCCATCATCCCCGGCTCTCGCTTGTCGAACACGAGCAGTGGGTGCAGGTTGCCATCGCCCGCATGGAACACGTTCATCACGAGGATCCCATGACGATCCGCGATCTCGTACACCTGGCGCAGCACCGCAGGCAATGCCCGGCGGGGCACCACCGTGTCGTGGAGGTAGTAGTTGGGCTTGATGCGAGCGACGGCCCCGAACGCGGTCTTGCGGCCCTTCCAGATCAGGGCGCGTTCGGCTTCGTCCTGGGCCACGCGCACCGTGCGACAGCCATGCGCACGGGCGATCGCCACGATGCGTTCCACCTCGTCGGCCACGCCGTTCGGGGGGCCGGCGACCTCCACCAACAGCACGGCCGCGGCGTCGGTGGGCAGGCCGGCATGGATGTACTCCTCCACTGCTTGCACGCACAGCTGGTCCATCATCTCGAGCGCCGCGGGCACCATGCCGGCGGCGATGATCGCACTGACCGTCTGTGCCCCGTCCTCCACCGTCGAGTAGTCGAACAGCATCGTGCGCACATCGGGAGGATTCTGTGTCAGCCGCACACAGATGCGCGTCGCGATGCCACACATGCCCTCGCTCCCCACGAACGCGCCGCGGAGGTCGTAACCGTCCGGTTCGCCACCTTCGCTGCCCAGCACCACCACGTCTCCGTCGGGCAGCACCACTTCTGCCGCCAGGACGTGTGCCGTGGTGACGCCGTCAGCCAGGCAGTGCGGCCCGCCGGAGTTGTTCGCCACGTTGCCGCCGATCGAGCAGCTCTGCTGACTGCTGGGGTCGGGCGCGAAATGCAACCCGTGCGCGGCGACCGCGCGTGTGAGGTCGAGGTTGAGCACGCCGGGTTCGACCCAGGCGAGCCGGTTCAGCGGATCGACGGAGATGATCCGGTTCATCTTGGTGAGCGCGATGACGATCGCACCGTCGAGCGGCGTGGCTCCACCGGCAAGGCCGGTGCCCGAACCCCGTGCGACGAAGGGCACGCCGTGACGCACGGCGATGTTCACGACCTCGCGCACCTCGGCGGTCGTCTCCGGAAAGCAGACCACGCTCGCAGCGCCGTCGATGTTCGATGCATCGCGTCGGTACAGGCCGAGCTCGGTCGAACCCGTTCGCACACGATCGGCGGTGAGCGCATTCCGAAGCGCTGCCGCCACTGCTCCGGTTGCCATGCCGCTCAGGTTCAGGCCTGACGCTTGATGCGTTTCGGGCCCCGCGAGTCCGACGCCGCTTCGTTCTTCGCATTGCGCACCTGTCGCAAAACGATCACCTGGCCGGCCTCGACGGGACGACCGTCGACGAGCACCGTCTCGACATCGGCGAGCTCGTCGGCGAGCGTGGTCGCTCGTCCGTCCATGCGGGCGCGCAGCTCCATCTCCTTCGCCCGCATCGCCCGCTTGCCCTCGCGAATGGCGTCGGCCACGCGATGGCCACGCTCGGTCACCTGTCCTGTCGCTCGCCTGGCGATCTGGACCGGCGCCAGGTCGTTTGCAACCGCCTTGGCCTTCCTCTTGGCTGCGCCAACGCCGACGGCTCCGGCAGCCAGGCCGCCGACGAACCAGGTCACACGCTTCATCATGCTGCGCCTCCACGCTCGATCGAACTGTCGCGTCCACGGTGCCGCAGGCTGGCACGCGACGGCTTGGGCTCCTTGCCACGAAGGCGTCTGACCGCTCGGCTGGTGCCGGTGGCGAAGGCAGCCGTCTTGATGACCGGCGTGCTGAGCGCCGCACGAGTGACGCGCCCGGTGCCCGCCATGGCATCGCTGATCGCCTCGGCCGAGCCGAGCACGCGATCGAACCGATCGAGGTCTTGGCGAGCCTCGTTCACCACCGCCGTGGCCGATCGCGTCGACTGCTGCATCTCGGCGAGCAAGGGACCGGTCTCGGCCCGCAACTTCGCCACCTCACCCCTCAGCGACCGCAGTGTGTCGAGCACCCGCGTCAGCACCACGACGAGTGCCGCGAAACCGATGCAACACAGCACGGCTGCCATCAAGACGGCCAGTTCTCCTGCGGTCATCCCTGCAGCGGTCATCCTGGAGTTCCTTCCCCGCCACCGCGCCGACGACGGGCCATGCGGTCGCGCACTTCTCGTTCTCGCCCGTGCTCGGTGGGTTCGTAGTACCGCTTGTCGACCTGTTCGTCCGGCAGGTACTGCTGGTCGATCCACCCGTCGGGATGATCATGAGGGTACTCGTA
>JAYSLK010000539.1:0-13477 GCA_043725585.1 Actinomycetota bacterium | reverse complement strand
CATGCGCTGCCACGAGCGGTGCGCGGGCTTCGTCGAACGGAAACGCCACGCCCAACATCGTGTCGGCAAACCTCTCCGTGGTGCCGATCGATGCGCAGGGTCGCTTCTGTCTGTTCCAGTCGCAGGCGATGGACACCGTAGTCGACGTGCAGGGCTACTTCGTCCCGTCAGCCGTGGCGGGAGCCTCGGGTTCCCTGCTGCACGTCCTGCCGGCGCGACGTCTACTCGACACCCGGACCGACGTGTTCTGCACAGCCGGCGGCGCGTGCGACCGACGTGGCCCCGTGGCTGCGGGGACCGAGATGTCGATCACCACACCTCTCGTGCCGGCGGATGCGGTCGCGATGCTCACCAACCTCACCGTCACCGCGCCGGCCGCGTCGGGCTACGTGACAGCCGATGCATGCGCCTCGTTGCAACCTGGACCGCAGACCAGATCGAACACGAACTTCGTCGCCGGTGCGACCGTGGCCAACCTGGCCGTGATCCCCACAACCACGACCCCGGGTGGGGCACAGATCTGCGCCTACACGAGCGCCACGGCGCAGAAGGTGGTGGATGTGCAGGGCTGGTTCTCCCCCGCCTCTGTCGCCGGCGGCTGGGGTTTCACGTCCCTCCCCGCATCCCGACTGCTCGACACGCGCGCCGGCGAGCGCCCGGCCGCCGGGACCGTGCTGCGCGTGCAAGGCCCTGCCGGCGCGTCGGCCGCGCTGGTGAACCTCACGCTCACCGACGGCAAGAACGCCGGCTACATCACCGCCGACGCATGCTCGGCACTCGTGCCCGGGCCACAGACCAAGTCCAACGGCAACAGCACCGTGGGGCGGATCACGGCCAACGTGGCCGTGGTGCCGCTCGACCCGGATGGCTCATTCTGCATCTACACCTCACAACCGACGCACCTCGTGGCCGACGTCCAGGGTTCGTTCTCCCCCGCCGGTGACCTCCGCTTCGTCCCGGTCACCCCCGCCCGCCGTCACGACTCCCGCGAGCTCAACGCGTAGGCGTCTCGACACGACGGTGACCTCGGCCGTCGAGCCGAGGTCACCCATTGCGTTCGGGTCAGTTGATCTTCTCGATCAGGCCGGTCATGCCGGAGCCGGTCACGAACAGATCACCCGCATCCTTCACGAGCTCGTGATAGCCGGCGTTCGTCGCCTGCATCTCCTGGAGTGCATCCATGTCGGCCATCGAGTTCGCCCCGGTGATCCAGGTGACCGTTCCGAACGGGCCGTAGACGCCAGTGAGGAATGCGGTCGACAGGTTCTTCGTCGCGCCGGCCACGAACTGCTGCGCCCTCACGCCGAAGGCGACTGCGTCAGCCATCTTGCCGTTGGCCGCGACTGCGGTGATGATGTTGACGAAACGGGCCGGGCCGGCCTCCATCCCGCTGGCGGAGACCACACGTCCGAGTGTGTCGGACGGCGCGATCTCGAACAGGTGCGAGTTCTTCTCGGCCCACTGCACGTAGCCGCTGTCGGCAGCCAGCTTCTCCACCGCCGCCTGCAACTCGGCCTGCGATTCGATCCGGGTGCTCCAGCGAACGGTGTTCGTCGGCTCGCCGTAACCCGACATGTACACCGAGATCGGCATGCCGGTTATCTTCGTGACCATGCCAGCTACCTCGACTGCAGCACCGACGGCGGACATCTGGTTGTGACGATCGAGCGCCGTGGCGCGGGAGAAAATGAACATGATGTTCTCCTTTCAGAGGTACCGGCGCCCCTCGCCGGAACCTTGTCACTCTGCGCCCTCGGTGCCGAACCGTCTGTGATGGAAATCACTGTCGCGGAGATCTGGAAAGATGTTGACGATGACGGTCGTGGCGTCCATGGATCAGTCGGCGATGGCGCCTCTGTTCGCGACCGCACGCGAGCTCCATTTGAGTACCGGCGACGTGCTGTTCCACCAGGCCGACTCGTCGTCCAAGGTCTACGAGTGCCGGCACGGCAGCCTTCGACTCGTGGTCTCGGCGTGCCGCGGGCGAGAGCTCATCCTCGATGTCGTGCTGCCGGGCGAGGTGTTCGGTGAGCTCGCCGCCATCGACCATCGCGGGCGAAGTGCGTCGGCGATCGCGATGGAGGAGACCTGCGTCGCCGAGCTCGACGGTGACGAGTATCTCCGTTCGGTGCGCAGGGATCCTGTTCTCGCGGAAGCGGCGATGTGCAGACTGGCACGGCAGGTTCGACGCGCCAACCAACGGATCTGTGCTGGTGAGACGGAACGGCTGTCCGTCCGGGCCGCTCGCCTTCTGCTCGAACTGGTCGGTCGCTACTCGCGCCACGATCACGCCACAGGGAGCAGCATCCCGATCACCCAGACCGATCTGGCCGAGTGGCTCGGTGCCAGCCGCGAGGCCACGGCACGGGTGCTGTCGGAGTTGCGTGCCATCGGGGCGATCACGACAGCTCGTTCGCGGATCACCGTGCTCGACACCCGGCGGTTGGCCTCGCTCGCCGCTGACTGAACGATCAGCAGGAGGCGGCCATTCACACGGGTCGAGTGCCGCCTCGTCGCGTCAGCCACCCATCGCCGGCTGCCCGAGAGAGCGGCGAGCATCACCATCGCAGCGCCGCTACAGCATCGGCATCGAGATGTCGAGATGTCGAGACGCTGGTGTCAGCGGAGCGCGAAGACCCGGTGGATGGCGACGGGGCGGGCCATGCCCTTGAGTTCGATCTCGCCCGCCGGCTCGGTGACGACTGCGTCACCGAGCGCCGCCACGACCCGCTCGGCCGCGAGCACCTCGCCACCCTCGGCCTGACCGCACAGACGAGCCGCGAGGTTCACCACCGTGCCGATCGCGGTGTACTCGAAGCGGCCGTCGAAACCGATCTGGCCGCAGGTGGCATAGCCGGTGGCAATGCCGACGCCGAGGCGCAGATCGTGACCGCGGCGCTTCCACTCGTCGGCCAATCGCTCGGTGCGGTCGCGCATGGCAAGGCCGAGGGTGACGGCACGGCGCTCCGGCCCCTCGCACGGGATCGGATCGTTGAAGAACACCATCATCCCATCGCCGGTGAACTGCGACAGCGTGCCGCCCTGTTCGAAAATGACCGGGCCGACGGCATCGTGCATCTCGCGCAGCACCGCCATCACATCCTCGGGCTCCGACCGTTCGGCGAACGAGGTGAACCCGCGCAGGTCGCAGAACAGCACGGTGATCTCGGCACGGTGGCTCTGCAACATCGAGATGCCACCCGCTGCCAACACCTCCACCAGCTGCGGCGGCACGAAGCGGCGCATCACGCTGAACCGCTCGACCTTCTGCACCTGCTCGGCGACACGGCGCTCGAGCTCGGTGTTCCACGCGGCCACCTGGGCGAGCAGCTCGCGCTCCGCGTCGCGGAGGCGTTTCTTCTCCATGCACGCGGCGACGCGGGCCTTCAACAGCACGGGGTCGAACGGCTTCGGGAGGTAGTCCTCCGCGCCGGCCTCGATGCAGCGGACGATGCTGGCCATGTCGTCGAGCGCCGAGATCATGATCACCGGGATGTGCCGGATCGCCGGATCGGCACGATGGCGTTCGAGCACGGCGAAGCCGTCGAGGCGGGGCATCATCACGTCGAGCAGCACGAGGTCGATGCCTGCATCCGGCTGCGCCAACCGTTCGAGCGCCTCCACACCGTCGCAAGCCTCGACGATGCCGTAGCCGAGCTTGGCGAGACGGCGGCCGAGCACGTTGCGGTTGGCCTCGTCGTCGTCGACCACCAGCACGGTCTCCAGCCGTCCCGGCATCGGGGCTGCCGCGTCACCCGCATCGCGTTGCACCAGCAGCGGGCCGGCGGTGAGCCGCGTGGCCAGCGAACCGAGGCGAGCCGCAGCGACTGAGAGCCGATCGATGTCGGCGGCCGGCAGCGTGGAGGTTGCCGCCAGACGAGCCGTCAGCGACTCCAACTGCTCCACTCGTTGCACGAGCGTGACGACCGAGGCTTCACCCGACCCGACGGGTGCGGTCCCGTCGCCGTCGACACCCTCACCCAGCAACCCGGGCACCAGTTCGAGCACCTCGCGAGCCCGGGCACGCACGGCGTCGAGTGCCTCGATGTCGGCCTCGCTGGCATCGTCTTCCTCCAACAACAGCTCCGCGTACCCGATGAGATGGTTCACTGGGGTGCGCAGCTCGTGGCGCAGTTCGCGAGCCTCCTCCGGGGTCACGCCGGCGGCTCCACGCCGAACGCCGCCATCTTGGCGAGCAACCGAGGGAGATCGACCGGCTTCGTGTCGTAGTCGTTGCAGCCGGCTTCCATCGCCTTCTCCCGGTCGCCCGGCATGGAGTGTGCGGTGAGCGCGATCACGGGAAGGCGCGCCATGGAGGCATCGGCGCGGATGGCCTGCGTGGCCTCCCAGCCGTTCATCACCGGCAGGCTCATGTCCATCAGCACCAGGTCTGGCGACTCGCTCCTGGCCATTGCCACACCCTCGCCACCGTCGACCGCCATCACCACCTCGAACCCACGACGTTCGAGCCGCCGCGACAGCATGTCGCGGTTCATCTCGTTGTCTTCGACGATCAAGATCTTCGGCATGGCAGGAACCTCTTCAGGGTCGGGGCAGAGCAGCGCGTCGTCACCAGATCGAGCCGAGATAGGTCCTCGATCGTTGGTGTCGTGGTCATCGGCCCGACACCAGGTCCGGCGACGGCGCTCGAGGGGTGCGGTGGCACCGGGCCGACGACCACTCGACCGTACTCGGTGATCTCGACCTTCTGGCCGGTATCGGTGAGCGCGGCGATCACGTTCGACAGATGGTCCGTGATCTCGTTGATCGCGATCGTCACGGTCATATGGGCGAGCCCATTCGTGTCTGGCCGAGACACCTGGCACGTCGTTGCCAGTTCATGGAGCTGGCTTGTCGGTGGGGGCCGCCTCCGGGTGCGGCACGGAGCGGATAATGAGGCCGTCGATTCCTTGAAAGTCTGCGGGATTGACGGTGTAGAGCGGCAGGTCGTTTGCCAGTGCGACGGCCGCGATGAGCGCGTCGTACGCCCGAGCTGCGGGCTTGCGACCGCCCTGGCGGAGGTTGGCAGCGACCCAGCCGAATCGGCGCGCGGCTGCGGCGTCGAAGGGCAGGGCACGAAACGACGACTCGGCGAGCTGCAGGTGGGCCTGACGAGCCGCGCGCTCGCGCGGGTCGTCGGTGACGAGCGGACCGACCGACAACTCGGCGAGGGTGATGGTGGTGATCTCCGGATGCTCCGGCAGGACCGCCGCATCGCCGAGCCTGTCGAGGAGGATCACCGTGTTCGTGTCGAGGACCCCCTTGGGGTCGGCATGGGTGGTCGTTCGGGATGTGGTCGTCATAGCGATGGGTCCAGCACCCGATCGATGTCGACTCGAAACGCAGCAGCATCCAGAGGGGGCAGCGTGCGCCACCGGGCCAGCAGCGTCGCGGCGTCGAGCCCCTCAGGCGGCAGCGGCACCAACTCGGCCACAGGCACGCCCGAGCGTGTGATCACGACGGTTTCGCCCGCAAGCACGCGGTCGATCACCTCACCGCCGTGGTTGCGCAGATCGCGGATGGTCACATCGCTCATGAGCGAAACGTATCACGCGTGAGACGCGTCCAACAGAGCGACTCGCCCGCCATGTCAGCTGGCCTGCCGCCGAGGCGACGTCGGGCGCGCTGTGTTGCGCCCAGCGCCACGGATCGCGCCCGACGTGGGGTCGAGGAGTTCGCGCAGCGCGACGAGGCACCGCTCGAACGCCTGCGGGCTCTCGAGGTCGGGGTCGGTGGCCTCGACCGTGGACCAGCGTTCGGCGGTGAGCAGGCGACGGCGTTCGACATCTCGGTTCTGCGCTGCCCTCGAGCCGTGGGTGAAGAACGGGCTCACGTCGAGTGCCACCTTGGCGTCGGGCCAGGCGAAGTCGACCTCGACCACTCCCCCGGCGACTGGCACGGCGACGTTGCGATGCCATCCGCCCAACCCGGCCTCGGTGAGCCAGCGGGCGACCCGCTGTTCCAGACCGCTGCGGTGCCCGATGCCGGACGTGCGCTGCTCGAGCAGGTCGAGCAGCAGCCGACGACCGACGACAGCGCGGGGAGGGAGTTCATCGATCAGGGACCGGACCCTCGCGACCGTGGTGAGTCGGTGTACCAGGCAATGATCGAGGCAGCGCTCGACCGTGCCGTCATCGGCGAATCGAGGCAGGAGCAGCAGGGTTGCGGCAGGCGTCGTGACCCGGGTCGTGTGCCATGGCCGGCTCGGCAACGTGACGCTCTGACGGATCGCGACGATTCCAGTGATGCGGCCCGATCGCGACGTGCCGGTCGAGACGATCGGCGCATCGGCGACCGAGCCGACCGGCAGTCCGAGCGCGACCCCGGCAGACGTGGCAGCGACCGTCGACCCCGGTACCGCCAGTGCGGCGGCGAGGACGCGCTGCTCACTGGTGGCCGGCGCGGAGGCAATGCGCACGACCCCCGAGAACATCGGGACGAGGAGCCCCGCCTCTCGACGCCGGTCGAGCGCCCAGCGGTCGATTCCGGCGTGAGCTGCCTGTTTGACGGTGACGAGCCCGAGTTGGGGCCGAGCGAGACGCCGCAACGCGGCGTCGATCTGGAAAGGGCTGAGTGTGTGCCGCATGACACCACAGCGTGACGGGACGGTGTGACGCTGACATCCGACGGACGTTGGGCGCGCTTTGTGGCGCCCAGCGCAACGAAGCGCGCCCGACGTACCGCCAATCACGACCCGACCGCCTCGGTGGGCGCGGTCGTGGGCAGGGTGACGGTGAAGGTGGAGCCGGCGCCGAGCTCGCTGGTAACGGTGATGTCGCCGCCCATCATCTGGCAGAAGCTGCGGCTCAGCGCGAGGCCGAGGCCGGTGCCGCCGTACTTGCGGGTCGTCGACACGTCAGCCTGCGAGAACGCCTCGAACAGACGGCCGAGCTGCTCGTCGGTCATGCCGATGCCGGTGTCGGTGATGGCGAAGTCGACCGTGTCCGCGTCGCGGGTGACGGCGAGCGTGATCGTGCCGCCATCGGTGAACTTGGCCGAGTTCGACAACAGGTTGAACAGCACCTGCTTGACCTTCACCAGGTCGGCATCGAACGCGCCGACGCCGGCCGGGCAGTCGAGCACGAACGTGTTGCGGTTCTTCTCGACCAGCGGGCGGACGATCTGGTCGACCTCGGTGACCATCGCGGCGATGTCGACGCGCTCGATGAACAGGTCCATGCGACCGGCTTCCACCTTGGCGAGGTCGAGGATGCCGCTGATGAGGGTGAGCAGGTGCTTGCCCGCCGACTGGATCTTGCCGAGGTCGGGCAGGAACTCCTCGGTGCCGAGGTCGGCGCACTCCTCGGCGATCAGCTCGGCGTAGCCGATGATCGCGTTGAGCGGCGTGCGCAGCTCGTGCGACATGTTGGCCAAGAACTCGCTCTTGTGCCGCGACGCGATCTCGAGCTCCTCGGTCTTCGCCTGCAATTCGCGGAACAACCGAGCGTTCTCGATCGCGATGACCGCCTGGTCGGCAAAGGTCTCCAGCAACTGCTTCTCGGAGTCGGTGAAGCGGACGTCACCGAGGCGGGTCACGGAGACCGCTCCGAGGCTGTCGCTGTCGCTCACCAACGGGATGAAGGCCAGCGAGGCCACCGACGCGCCGAGCCGATGCATCTCGGCGTGGAACGCCGGGTATGCGTCCAGGAACGGATCGCCCGCACGAGCCGTGAAGAACCGAGGCCGGCCGCCGGCCATCACCTGGGACACGACCTCGAGCCCGGCGTCGGCGACGTCGAGGTCGACTTCGCCCACGCTGGCCGCCGGCACAAGCACGCCGCCCCGGTTGATGTTCAGCACCGTCTGGTATCCGCCGACCAGACGATGTGCCTGATCGGCGAGCTCGTTCAGCACCGTGTCGAGATCGAACGCGGAGCGGCTGATGGTCTGGAGTACGGCGGCGACGGCGGTCTGCTGCTCCAAGGCAGCGCTGACCTCACGGTTGCTCTCCTCGAGTTCGCGGAACAGCCGCGAGTTCTCGATCGCGATCACGGCCTGGTCGGCGAACGTCTGCAGCACCTGCTTCTCGGCGTCGGTGAACCGGCTCTCGCCTTCGCGAATGACGCTCATGAGACCGACGACGCCGCTGCTGCTGCGCATCGGTACGCATGCCACGGAATGGGGTCCGTATCGGGTGAGCCCGGCGTCGGCGAGCGCAGACACACCACCGTCGGTGTCCCGAACCGTCGTTGCGATCAACCGGTTCCTCTCGATGACGGACTCCTCGAACTCGCCGAGCACCGCCGTCCCGGGCGTCTGGTAGTGGTCGAGGTGATCGACCGGGTACACGTATGTGGTGACGTAGTCGCGACCGCTCATTCCACGGATGGCGACGTGGATGCTCGGGACCAGTCGGTGCGCCTGTTCGACCAGTTCGTTGAGCACCACGTCGAGGTCGAACGCCGACCTGCTGATCGTCTGCAGCACCGACGCCACGGCCGTCTGCTGCTTCAACGACGCGTTCACCTCGCGGTTGCTCTCCTCGAGCTCGTGGAACAGCCGCGAGTTCTCGATCGCGATCAGGGCCTGGTCGGCGAAGGTCTGCACGATCGCCTCGTCCCGCTCGCTGAACGGCCGCTGGTCCTTGCGCATGAGCGAGAACACACCGGAGAAGCTTCCGGGGCGGGTGAGCGGCACGAGCAGATACGACTGCGCTCGGAACCGTTGGACGAACACGTTGGTGGGCTGCGTCGCGGGGTCGTCCTCGACGACGTCCAGCGCATCGATCACCTCGACCGAGATGTTGGATCGTCGTGTCGCTCCATCGGCGCACCGTTGCACCGCGTGTGCTTTCCCCACGAGGTACACGATGTCCTCCATCGAGGCCACCTCGTCCTCCGTGAAGCCGTGTGTGGCGCCGACCTCGAAGCGTTCACCACGCGCCTGCCACACCAGACCCCACTCCGCCTCGCACAGCCTGGCAGCGATGCCGAGCACTTGGCTCAGCACCGGCTCCAGATCGGTCGGCGAGCTGCTGATGATCTCGAGCACTTCGGCGATCGCAGTCTGCTGTTCGAGCGCCTCGCTCACCTCACGGTTCCGTTCCTCCAACTCGCGGAACAACCGAGAGTTCTCGATCGCAATCACGGCTTGATCGGCGAACGTCTGCAGCAACCGCTTCTCGGAGTCGCTGAACCGATCGAGACCGGATCGGAGGACCGCCAGCAGTCCGACGACTCGGCTGCTCTGCATGAGCGGCAACGTGGCGATCGAGTTCACTCCATGGACGTCGAAGTGCCGCGCTGTTACTGGGCCGGAGGCCGCCGCAATCTCACTGGTCGGGTAGCTCGCATAGTGAGGCCGGCCGCGCTCCACGAAGAACGCCACGACATCGGGGTCTCTCCATCCGTTGAACTCTGGGGCGGTCGAGCCATCGACGCGGAGGACCTCGGCCGGGAAGACCGTCATCTCGCCGGTGTCGACGACGATGATCGCCGCCTCGCGTCCACCGACGAGGAGGGTCGCCTGGCGGGACAGTTCCTCCAACACGGTGCCGAGGTCGAACGCCGAGCGGCTGATGGTCTGCAACACGGCGCCCACCGCGGTCTGCTGCTCGAGCGAGACACGCACCTCGCGGTTGCTGTCCTCCAACTCGTGGAACAGGCGGGAGTTCTCGATCGCGATCAGCGCCTGATCGGCGAACGTCTGCACGATCGCCTCGTCGCGTTCGGAGAACGGCCGGCGATCCCACCGCATCAACGAGAACACGCCGGCGAAGCTGCCCGGCCGGGTGAGCGGCACCATGAGGAAGGCGTTGGCCGGAACGTGCTGGACGAACTCACGGCTGGCACGTCCGGCGGTGATCGTCGCGCCGTCGGCGAAGGGGACTCGGCTGTCGGCAATCCGTGTGGGGAGGAACTCGTCGATGTCGAGGTCGAAGCGCAGCAGCTGACCGTCGGTGACGAGTTCGACGACGTGCGCCACGCCGACCTCGAAGTTCGAACCGTTGGCGCCAGTGACCTGCGCCGCGGTCAAGCCGTGGCTCGCGCCGACCAGGTATCGGGTGTCACCCCGCTGCCACACCAGGCCGACGTCGGCGTCGCACAGCCGGGCCGCAATGGCGAGCACCTGGTTCAGCACCGGCTCCAGATCGGTCGGCGAGCTGCTGATGATCTCGAGCACCTCGGCGATCGCTGTCTGCTGCTCCAAGGCCTCGCTCACCTCACGGTTGCGGTCCTCCAACTCACGGAACAACCGGGCGTTCTCGACCGCGATCACCGCTTGGTCGGCGAACGTCTGCAGCAACCGCTTCTCGGAGTCGCCGAACCGCTCGACCCCGAGGCGGCCGATCGCGATCATCCCGAGCACGCGTCCCCCCTGCATCAGCGGGACGTTCGCGTTGGAGAACGGCCCGTACTCGTCGAAGAGCAGCCGAATCGACGGGTCCATTGCGGCAGTGCTGTCGGGCGTCGCGAACGTCGGGTAGAACGGCCTCTTCCGCTCGCGAAAGAAGGCGATGACATCGGGGTCCGTCAAACCGTTGTACAGCGCATCGGCCCGACCATCGTCCGTGCGGAGCTCCGGCGGGTACACGAAGGCGTCGCCGTCGAGCAGGGAGATGGCGGTCACGAATCCGCCAACCAGGCGGTTGGCCTGCTCGGCCAGTTCGTTGAGCACGGCGCGGAGGTCGAACGCCGAGCGGCTGATGGTCTGCAGCACGGCGCCGACCGCGGTCTGCTGCTCGAGCGCGGCCTTCACCTCACGGTTGCGCTGTTCGAGCTCGTGGAACAGGTCGGCGTTCTGGATGGCCAGCACGGCCTGATCGGCGAACGCCTGCAGGATGGGGCCGACCTTCGGATCGAACGGGTCGACCTCGGTTCGATTGAGGTTGATGTTGCCGATCCACTCGTCGTCGTGGAACAGCGCGATGGTGACGAAGCTGCCCACGGCGTGCTCCTCGACATAGGGCATGCCGATGGGGTCGTTCCGCTTCCGCATGAACGCCGTGAAGTCGTCGACGAACACCGGGGAGCGCTGATCACGGGCCTTCAGGTTCACACCGGCCAGTTCGATGGGCACCTCCCGCCCGAGCATGCTCTCCCGATCCCCTGACTCCGCCCAAGCGCCCTCGAAGCGCATCACGTCGCCCCTGACGAGCAGCACTCCACCGACGGTGGCACCGCACAGCGCGCCCGCCCGAGCGGCGATGCCGTCGAGCACCACTCGCAGGTCGCCCGGGTTGGCGCTGATCAAGGTCAGCACCTCGCTGGTGGCGGTCTGCAGTTCCAACGATTCGGCGAGTTCGTCGTTGCGTGACTCCAGCGTCTGCACCAGGCGCGAGTTCTCGATGGCGATGACCGCCTGATCGGCGAACGTTTGCAGCAATCGCTTCTCGGCGTCGTCGAAGCGCTCGAGGCCCGACCGGATGATCGCCAACAGTCCGATGACACGACCGCCGTGCAGCATCGGGACGATCGCGTTCGAGAACGCTCCGAACACCTCGAAGTTCCGTCTGACCGCTGAAACGCCGGTGGCGATCGCTGCCTCTTCGTCGCCAATCGTGACGTAGAACGGCCTGCTTCGCTCGATGTGGAAGGCGACCACGGTGGGGTCCGTGAAGCCGTTGTACTGCTCGTCGCTCAGTCCCCGCTCGTCACGGAACTCGGCGGGGAAGATGTACGCCGCACCGGTGTCGACCAACACGATGCCGGTCTGGCTGCCATGGATCAGGCGATTGGCCTGCTCGGCCAGCTCGTTCAAGACGGTGTCGAGATCGAACGCCGAGCGGCTGATGGTCTGCAGCACCGCGCCGACGGCGGTCTGCTGCTCGAGCGCTGCCCTGACCTCGCTGTTGCGGGCCTCGAGCTCGTGGAACAGGTCGGCGTTCTGGATGGCGAGCACGGCCTGATCGGCGAACGCCTGCAACATCGGGCCGACCTTGGGATCGAACGGGTCGACGGAGAAGCGGCCGAGGTTGATGTTGCCGAGCCACTCGTCGCCGCGCAGCAGCGCGACCGAGACGAAGCTGCGCACTGCGAATTCGTCGAAGCGCTGGGCGGTCGGGTCGTGTCGCTCATGTGCCCACGTGGCGAAGTCGTCGACGAATCTCGGAGCACGGCGATCGCGGGCCTGCAGGTTGAAACCGGCGAGCGAGACCGGAACCTCCCACCCGACGACCGATGGAAGGTCGTCACGCATCGACCACATGCCTTCGAACCGCAGGACGTCGCCGTCGATGAGCATCATCTGGCCCGTGTCGGCACCGCCCAGCGCTGCTGCCCGTTCAGCGATGCCGTCGAGCACCACTCGAAGGTCGCCGGGGTTGGCACTGATCAACGTCAGCACCTCGTTGGTGGCCGTCTGCAGTTCGAGCGATTCGGCGAGGGCGTTGTTGCGCTCCTCGATCTCCCTGAGCAGACGAGCGTTGTCGACTGCGATCGCAGCCTGGTTCGCGAAGGTCTGCACGAGCGCGACTTGCGACTCGGTGAGATCGGCGACGTACGGACCGAGGAAGGCGATCACACCGACGGCCACGCCGTTGCGCAGCATGGGGACCACCAGCGAAGCCTTGGTTCCGTGTCGCCGGCCGAGCGCGTCAGGGAAGCGATCGGTCGGTATCGCCGACCAATCGCGCACGTGGAGGAGCTCCCCGTGGAGACCGACGTATCCGACCGGCGACCGGTCATCGATCGGCCACCGCCGTCCGGGCTCGTCCAAGCCAGCGACCAGCGCGGCCTCCATCCCGGTCGGCTGGCCTTGTACCAACACATCGCCCTCACGGACGCAGATCACCGCGGCGTTCCCTCCGCACAGCTGGCTGGCATGACGCACAACCGTGTCGTACACCGGTTGCAGATCCAGTCGCGCGGTACTCACCACGTCGAGCACGTCGATCATCGCGGTCTGGCGTTCGAGCGCAGCATCCAGGTCGTTGAACAGCTTCGCGTTGGCTATGGCGATGACCGCTTGCTCGGCGAACATCTGCAACGACGACGCGTTGCGCTCGTCGAACGGGCGAACCGAGTGGCGCACCACCCACAGGTTCCCGATCCACTCGTCGTCGGCCGCGAGCGCGATCACCATCGTCGAGCGCAGCCCCGATCGTTCGGCGCGTTCTGCGACCGGCGATCCCGCGGTGCCATCGGCGCGATCTCGCAACTCGGCGACACGGTCGTCCGTTGCCACCGGCCGACGCAGGCGCAACGACTCCAACGCCAACGAATCCGGTGCGCTGTACCGATCCGACATCTCGCGAAGACGATCCCCTCTGACCACCGTGACCGCCATCTCGGGCATCGCGCCGCTCGAGCCCGCCGCCGGCAACGACACGAACCCACCATCGGCTCCGCAGAGCTCCACCGCCTTGTCGAGGATGACGGCGAGCACCGTGTCCAGCTCACCAGGGTGATCGCTGATCAACCGCAACACCTCGCCGGCGGCGGTCTGCAATTCGAGCGACTCACCGAGCTCGATGTTGCGGGCCTCGATCTCGCGCAGCAGGCGAGCGTTGTCGACGGCGATCGCCGCCTGGTTGGCG